>JAHDCQ010000042.1:17390-22281 GCA_020629845.1 Saprospiraceae bacterium
TCTAATATTTTTGATATTCTTACCAATAATATCAATGGCATTTGTTGGATAGCCAATGAAGATGGCTTCTTGTTTGTGAGTGAGGCTTATGAGCGGATTTTTGAAGCCAGTGTAGATGAACTCTACGTAGCACCTAGTGCTTTTATGCACTATTTGCACCCAGAAGATTACGAAAAAGTAGCAAGAGTACAACGCCGACTATTCCACTTTGAGGATTTAGTTCGATTTCAGTATAGAATTATTACTCCAACAGGCAAAACAAAATGCTTGGATGCACAAATTATTCCTACTTATGACGATGAGTATGGAAAGTTGGTAGTGGGTATTTCTTCTGATACTACAGAGATTTACGAACAACAAAAACTCCTTGAAGAAGCTAAAAATCGAGCAGAAGAAAGCGACAATCTAAAATCTGCTTTCCTAGCAAATATGTCACACGAAATACGCACTCCATTAAATGGAATCATTGGCTTCACGGAGTTGCTAACCGATTCGGAAGTCTCCATGCAGGAAAAAATTGGATTTTCCGAACTCATCAAAGAATGCAGTGAGCAATTGATGAGCATTGTGACGGAAGTATTGGAGCTTTCTAAAATTAAGACAGGACAAATACAGCTAGAAACAAGTGCTACTAATATAAATGGTATATTACTTGATGTCTTTAATATGCTGCAACATAGAGCTAATCGTAAAAAGATTGACTTTAAAATTGCCACAGATTCTCATAAACTCAAGGAAAAAATCGCGCTAGATCAAAGCAAATTAAAGCGCATTCTAGTAAACTTAGTTGAAAACGCTATTAAATTCACACCAGAAGGAGAAGTCACTTTTGGCTGTCAGCTTATTGATGAACAACTCCATTTCTTCGTTAAAGATACTGGCATAGGTATTCCTGAAGAAGAGCATGAGGAAATTTTCGAAAGTTTCCGACGCGGTGTAGAAGCAGAGGAGGAGCGACATAGAGGAGCGGGTATCGGACTTACCATCTCTAAAGCTTTTGCCGAACTCATGTCAGGAACCATTCAGCTTGAATCACAAGTAGACAAAGGCTCTACATTTACCCTACAACTTCCTTACACCCCTACTGATACGAGCAATGAAAAAACATTCTCGAACGAAATTCCTGACTTAAGCGATGCGACTGTACTCATTGTAGAAGACGAACAGATGAATTATTTTTTGCTCCTCAATGCCCTTTCGCGCACCAAAGCAGATATATTGTGGGCGCAAAATGGGGCTGAAGCAGTTGAATTGGTAGAAGAAAATAAAGGACGCATCGACCTCATTTTAATGGATATTATGATGCCTGAAATGAATGGTATAGAAGCGACTCGACTAATCAAAGGCATTAATCCCAAGTTGCCAGTCATTGCTCAAACGGCTTGTAGCCTTGAAGAAGACAAAGAAAACATACTAAAAGCAGGCTGTGACGACTTCCTGTCCAAGCCACTCAAAAAAGACAAACTTTTCCGAATGCTACACCAGCATTTGGTAGCAGCAACGTAGACTATTTTATAGAAAAATATTCCCTACTCCATTTTATTTGTTCTATATTTGAGTTCGTTTTTTAGGAATGAGAAATTAATAAATGTGCCAATTAAAGGCAGTTGTTTTGACTGCTAACAAGGCGGTAGAAACGTAGTATAACGAGTTATATATAGTTTTTACCAACGCAGTTAGCGGTTGAAAGAACAAGTTCAATTGGTATAGTTATTAGTTTCTCATTCCTTAGATAAAAGACTCAACACAATAATGGAACAAGTGGTAGAGAAAAAATCGAATACTAGAAAGAAAAAAACACCCAAATTCTCTAAAGAAACATACCTAAAATGGTATGAAACGATGCTGCGGATTCGTCGCTTCGAGGAACGCGCATTAATGATGTACGGACAGCAAAAAATTCGAGGTTTTCTTCATGTTTATATTGGGCAAGAAGCTATCACAGCTGGCATGGAGTCGGCGCTGCAAGAAGGTGATTGTATTGTGACTGCCTATCGGCAACATGGTACAGCTATTGGGCGTGGCGTGACGACTAAGGCAGCGATGGCAGAGCTATTCGGCAAAGCAACAGGCGTGGTGAAAGGAAAAGGGGGTTCGATGCACTTTTTCTACAAGCCGAATAATTATTTTGGAGGAAATGGTATTGTAGGCGCGCAAATTCCGATTGGAACAGGCATTGCCTTTGCTGAAAAATATCGAGGCACGGATAACCTCTGCGTAACAATGTTTGGAGATGGGGCGGCAAGACAGGGAGCTTTGCACGAATCCTTCAATATGGCAATGAATTGGGACATTCCTGTGCTATATATCTGCGAAAACAATGGCTATGCGATGGGAACATCGGTAGGGCGCACGAGTAATGTGGAGGAGATGTATAAAATGGGTTTATCCTACAATATGCCTTGCGAACCTGTAGATGGCATGGATCCTGAGGCAGTACATGAAGCTATTTCGAGGGCTGCCAAACATATACGCGCAGGTAAAGGACCATACTTTTTAGAAATTAGAACCTATCGCTACAAAGGGCACTCCGTTTCTGACCCTGCAAAATATCGCACGAAGGACGAAGTGAGTCATTATAAAGACCTTGACCCGCTTAAAATTACAGAAAAGCGACTACTGGAACGCGGCTTTGCAACGGAAGACGAGGTAAAAGCATTAAAAAATGCGATAAAAACAGAAATAGACGAAGCGGTAAAATTCGCAGAAGCATCGCCTTTTCCTGATGGCAAAGAACTTTGGACAGATAATTACGTGCAAGAGGATTATCCTTATATTAAGTACTAATTTCTTGGAGTCTGATAAGTATTACTCAATGAGTGAATTGTGAATGACAGAATGAGCGAATGAAGCTTAGAATTATTCACTCATTTAAAATTTTTCATTCACTCATTGAGTACTCTAATACTTAATACCTTGTACCTAATACCCAATTGATATCCCATCATCCGCGCATTATTATTCTCTCCTCTCCCACTCCAGTCCCTTCGATATTAAGGCTGTAAAAATTGGATTAATTGAAAATTGGAGGGTTTTAGAAAAAGTCATTCAAGCATTTCAAGATAAAATCCTAGTGTTTGATTCTATTTTGAGGGCAAGTGCGGGTTTCGACTTTCATTCCCAAAAATCCTTCCACGATTTACTAGCGAATTTAAAACATACTAGCCCTCATCACGCCAAATCGAGAAGAAATCATACGCTTAGTGCCTCATAAAACGCCCGAACAAGCAGCAGCTATGCTTAGTCAATACTGCCCTACTCTACTCAAAGGTGGACATCATGCTAGGCGTATAGGCGAAGATGAACTATGGCAAGATGGGCAATTAATCGCCACTTTTCCAGCACAAAATGTAGCACTTCATGTAAAACATGGCTCAGGCTGCGTACTTTCTTCTGCTATTAGCGCACAATTAGCCAAAGGAAACGAGCTCATTACTACTTGCCAAGAGAGAAAAGCTTATGTAGAGGCTTTTCTAAATAGCAATGAAACCAATTTAGGCTATCGTCGCCTTTCCTAAATCAGCTTACCTAATGTCATTTCTAAAAAATGTTAAAATTTAAAACAAAAAATAGTGACTTTTGAAACTATTTCTACGTCAAAATGTTAAATAAATTATCAAATAAGTTCAAAAATAAACTTTATAAGTAAAAAAGTTAAATAAAAATTTGACTTTATTAAATCAAAATGTTATAATATAAGTGTATATAAAACAAAAATCAAAGAGTGAGCTAGACTCACTCAAGATGTAGGAAGGATTTGGTAAGGGGTATTCCAATTTTTTTTAGACCAAATATCACTACAATTTTTTATGGATGTTTTAATTTAAGTGGCTAATGAAGAGAATTGAAATTTACAGACCAGTACATCCACTATTAGCACGTGTAGGCTATTTAATGGATGGACATTGGTTCAAGCTTATGCTAGTGTTGTTCGGACTATATATCTTTTTCACAAAGGATATTAGTGTGACATTTGATATGAAATCGGCGGAAGATGAAGCAATAGCAACTTCAGCTTATGTGGAAACACGCGAGCTGTCGAAACCTGCGGCTGTGAATACTTCAATGGTGATGAAAGCGGAGCAGGAAGCCACTCCTCCAAGCAAAGAGAAAAAGCAAGATGATCGCAAGGCTCAAACCTTTTATAACTTGACTTTTGTACTCAGCCCAGATTATGGCGAACGAAAGGGACTCGACCCTAGTATCGCGGAGCATCACGTGGGTGTGTGCAAGGCGTATGTGGAGCGATTTGCGAAAATTGCACTCTTGGAGCAAGAGAAGTATGGAATTCCTGCTAGTATCACGCTGGCACAAGGACTATTGGAGTCGAACGCAGGAGACAGTCGACTAGCAAAAGAATCATTGAACCATTTTGGCATTAAGTGTCGCTCGAAGTGTCGAGGCTGCACTTGCCGCAACTACACCGACGATAGTGTATATGATATGTTTCGAGTCTTTGACTCGGCATGGGAAAGCTATCGCGAGCATTCGATTTTGCTCACCGGTAAGCGTTACAAGCACTTACTGGATTTGGATAAGACGGACTACGTCAATTGGGCGCATGGCTTGAAGAAAGCAGGCTACGCTACCGACAAGCGTTATGCGTACAAGCTTATCAAAATCATTGAGTTTTTGGAGCTAAATCGCTTTACTCAAATGCGCGTGAAGCGTAAGAATTAGATGTGAGACTTTTAGATTTAAGATGTGAGGCATTTTTCTTTATAGAAATCTCAAATCTCACATCTTGTAGTCTAACATCTAAACAAGGATTACATTTCGTGGAATTTTAAATAGATTGTGTCGCGTATTTCATCAGAAGTACGCGACTTTTTTTTACCCTATTCTTACTGAATCTCATATTTGTTTACTTTCGTGGCGCGTTTATGCTTTA
>JAHDCQ010000042.1:22381-24600 GCA_020629845.1 Saprospiraceae bacterium
CTCGATGCTACAGTTTCAGAAAGAGGGCAAGCTTGGGCACTTCCTTTCACAGGTGGTTTGAATGCGCCACAGTTTTCCAATGTAGACTTAAATAATGATGGCATCGAAGACCTCTTTGTCTTCGACCGTGCTGGAAATGTAAATTTGACTTTCCTCAGCGATGGTGAACAATACACCTTTGCGCCTGAATACGCGATAAACTTCCCCGAATTGAATAATTGGGCTTTGCTACGCGATTATAATGGCGATGGTGTAATGGATATTTTCGCGGCAAGCTCTGTAGTAGGTGTAGATGGCGTGGAGGCCTATCAAGGATTTTATGAAGATGGTAAAATTACCTTTACGCCTTATTCATTTCCTGCTGATCAGAGCTTTAATATTGCCTATTTTCCACTTTCCACTGGCGGGCGTACGCAAGTATATGTGAGTCGTGTAGATTTGCCTTCTGTAGATGATATAGATTGTGATGGCGACTTAGATATTATTACCTTCAATATTGCTGGCGGTTATGCTGAATTTTTCCAAAATCAATCTATGGAAAAAGGCTACGGCACGGATAGCCTTGTATTTGAGTTACAAACCGATTGTTGGGGTGGCTTCTATGAAAGTGGACTTTCCCCTGAAATTGAATTATCTCCAGCAGAAGGGCTTTGCTCGGAAAATTTTAATACTATCGAACCACGGCATGCAGGTAGTAGCTTGCTAACGCTAGACCTAGACGGTGATAATGATAAAGACCTCCTGATTTCGGATATTTCTTTTGATAATGTAGGCGCACTTTTCAATGGTGCTGATTGCGATAGAGCTTGGATGAACGAACAAGAAGTCTACTTCCCACACTATGATACGCCTGCGGAAGTTGCATTATTTTCGGCTTCCTTCTATGCAGATGTAGACCACGACGGCATTAAAGACTTAGTGGTCGCTCCGAATGATTTGAATAACGCTAATGGGCGGGAAATTGTATGGTTTTATAAGAACACAGGCAGTAATGATATGCCGCAATTTAACTTACGGCAAAAGAATTATCTCATTGACAATATGATAGAATTGGGGAGTGGTGCAAACCCCACTTTTGTGGATTATAATGCCGATGGCTTACTAGATATTGTGGTAGGTAATATTGGTTTTGCCCTACCCTTTGGAGAGCGTGATGCGCGACTAGCTTTATTTGAAAATATTGGGACACAAAGCGAACCCGCTTTTGAATTAATAGATCAAGACTATCTCGAATTTAGTCAATTCAATGGACAAGCTTGGAATTACGACCCAGCTTTTGGTGATATGGATGGCGATGGCGACTTGGATTTGGTCGTTGGTTCGGAATTTGGAACTACTTTCTATGCCGAAAATATTGCAGGAGTTGGATTGCCGCTCAAGTTTGGAAATATTACCCCCAATTGGCAAAGCCTAAATCCAGGACAAGCAACCACGCCCTTCATTATGGATGTCAATGAGGATGGTTTGAACGATATTTTCTTCGGAGAGCGTAATGGCAATATCAACTATTTCCAGAATATAGGCACAGCTACTGCCCCCATGTTCAATAGCGACCCAAACGCGAGTGTGAATGAAGCAATTGTAGGTAGAATTGATACGCGGCAATTTGGCTATGTAACGGGCTACGCCGCGCCTACTATCGTGGATGTAGAAGGCGACTTAAAGCTTATCACAGGTACAGAAAATGGACGCATTGAGCAGTATGCGATGACTGCCAATAATTTAGATTCGGAATTCATATTGGAAAGTGAAGATTTTGGTCGCATCCGCGAAGGCATCCATACACGCCTTGCGATAGCGGATATTAATAGTGATGGTTTTTATGATGCACTCGTAGGTAATATACGCGGTGGTTTGAGTCTCTATACGACAGATTTGCCTTCTGGACAAATGGTAAATACGAATGAGATTGGGCAGACTAAGATCAAAATTTTTCCAAATCCTGCAAAGAACTGGCTATCTATTCATATAGAGCAGGCGAATGATTTCGAGCGAGTACAATTATTGGACATCAACGGACGTGTACTACAGACACAACTAATAAATTCAACTTCGCAACAAGTCCGCTTAATGCAACTACCGAGTGGTTTGTACTTTGTGCAATTGCTTGGTGAGGCAGGTACTATAACGCGGAAAATTGTGGTGGAATAATCGTTCTTTCTTTCATTGGAATGGCGGGCTAGAGTGTATGTGTTTGGTCTGCTATTTCAATGATGAAT
>JAHDCQ010000410.1 GCA_020629845.1 Saprospiraceae bacterium
CTAGTGGCTTATGAAGGCGAAAAAGCAGTAGGTTTCAAAGTAGGCTATGAGCGCGAACAAGGGAGTTTTTACTCTTGGATGGGTGGGGTGTTACCTGCATACCGAAGGCGTGGCATAGCCCGACAGTTGGCACTTGCTCAAGAAGCATGGGCAACACAACAAGCTTATCCATTCATTACCTTCAAAACCCTCAACAGGCATCGTGCAATGCTATATTTTGCCCTCAGCAATGGATTCAATATTATGGCTGTAGATTCCCGATCTGAAATTGAAGAATATCGCATTTGGTTGCGGAAAGAGTTAGTCCCTTCCACCAACTGCTCGCAGGACAATACAGACTGAAATTTTGGATGTGGATGAGGTAGTCATTTTACGCACCGCTAATAACAAATTGGTGCGTAGATTATTTCTTTCCGAAGCCCTAAGCTGGCGCAGCTAGTGCAAGTACAAATGCAAGTGCAGGTTTTTGATGATTTGAATAGCTTTTACAGCATGTAAAAGCTATTTCCACAGATGTATAAGATTAGTTAGAGTTTTTCTCATCTTGACTCTAAAAAATCTCACTTCTTAACAGCAAATCGCAAATCTTCCCGAACAAAAGCCTAAAAAATAACACGATTAAGTATATATTTGCGGGACTTTTTTTGGAGCAAAATTTAGAACAGAGGATAGTCTAACCAAATAGAAGCGTTAATACCTTGATAATTAGGTAAATATATACGCGGATGAAAACCATCTTTTCTGTTTTAATAGCATTGGAAAAATATAGGGTATATCAGTATTACGGTATATTGGGCAGATTGTTCAAGCCTTATTACTATGAAATTATACATATACCGTAAAATGTGCAATAATAAAATATTCAAAAATGAATATCTAATTATTGAACTCATACTAAGACATAACAAATATAACTGAAATGCAAGGTAAAGGAATTGTCAGGTTTTTCCTGATTGTGCTGACGATAGTGAGTTTGATACAATACTTCTTCTACTTCCCAACAAGAGGAGTGGAGAAAGATGCGGAGCGTTATGCTACTGAACTGACAGGAGCTACGGAAGGAGATGTATTCCGCACAGCTTATGCAGGCTACTTGGATTCTATGAATACGGAAACCGTATTCAGTATTCCTTTAGTAAAGGATTACACTTATCAAGAATTAAAGGGGCAGCAGCTCGCACTAGGGCTTGACCTAAAGGGCGGCATGAGTTCGGTGCTACAAGTCGATTTGAAGGAATTTATCCAAGCACTATCCAACAATTCGAATGATGAAACATTCAGGGCTGCACTAGAGAAGGCAGATGCAGATCAGCGCAATTCGCAGGCTGATTTTGTATCCTTATTCTTGAATGCGTGGCAAGAATTGGCAAATGGTAAAAAGCTTGCTCCAATCTTCGCTTTGAATGAATCCTTGCGTGAAGATATTAATTTTGAGACCACCGATGGGCAAGTAGCTGGCATCATCCGCGAAAAAGCAGATGAAGCAGTAGACTTGACCTTTAAGTTGCTTAAGGAGCGTATTGATAAATTAGGGGTAGCGCAACCAAACATCAGCCTAGATGCTGCGCGCGACCTTATCACCGTAGAACTACCAGGTATTGACAATCCAGAACGTGCGCGCTCACTGATTACAAAACAAGCACAGCTAGAGTTTTGGCAAACCTATTGGCTACAAGATCAGGGGGTTCAACAAGCTCTTATAGCTGCGAATGACCGTTTGCGAAAAACGGAAGGTGGTGCAACGACGAAAGAAGTCCTTTCCATAGAGCAAGATACCAGCTACGTAATAGATGCAGATGGTAACACTACTGATGAAATTCTAGAAATAAAGCCCGATACGACTTTCGCTGAAAACATAGGGAGTGGCCCGCTATTCGACCGCATGACCCTGGGCGGAGGTTCGCGTGCTACACTAGGTCTTGTAGCTAAGAATGAGCGGAAGACCGTAATGGAGTTCTTAAATCGGGAAGATATTAAGAACCTCTTTCCGCGTGATTTGGAGTTTCGTTGGTCAAAAGATCCATTGGTGGATGATTTTTCAGAAGAAGGAACGGGTGAAGAATTGGGCTATGAATTATATGGCGTAAAAATTCCTAGAGGTGGCAATGGTCAAGCACCACTTGGTGGAGATCACGTAGTAGATGCTAGCGCACAACCTGACCCAACAACGGGCGAGATGGCTGTTTCCTTAAATATGGATCAGACAGGTGCTAAGACTTGGGCAAAGATGACCAAAGAAGCCTTTGACGGTGGTGGTCGTCAGATTGCTATCGTGTTGGATGATGAGGTAGTATCAGCACCAGGTGTAAATAATGGTGCCATTACGGGTGGTCGTTCTTCTATTTCGGGAAATTTCAGCACCCAAGAGGCAGGCGACTTAGCAAACGTGCTAGAAGTAGGTAAGCTACCTACGAAAGTAAAGTCTATTCAAGAGTCATTAATAGGTCCTTCTTTAGGGGCAGAAAATATTCGTCGTAGTATCATGTCCTTAGTGATTGGTTTCGCTTTGGTATTGGTATTTATGATGCTCTACTATGGTGGTGGTGGTATTGTTTCTATCATCGCATTGTTCTTGAACCTCTTTTTCATATTCGGAGCATTGGCTTCTATCGGTACGGTATTGACGCTGCCTGGTATTGCGGGTATCATCCTTACTATCGGTATGGCGGTGGATGCCAACGTAATCATCTACGAGCGTATACGGGAAGAATTGCGAGATGGCAAATCACTTCGCTTGGCGGTGAATGATGGTTTCCAGAATTCCTATTCTGCGATTATAGATGCCAACGTTACCACGATTTTGACGGCGATTATCCTTGCTTACTTCGGACTCGGTCCGATTAAAGGTTTCGCGGTTATTTTAATCATTGGTGTGTTGTCTTCGCTCTTTACGGCAGTACTCGTAGGTCGCTTATTGATTGATTGGTGGTTGAGCAAAGACCGCGACATGAGCTTCTCTACAGGCTTCTCTAAAGATGCCTTTGCGAATCTTAATATTGATTGGTTAGGCAAGCGTAAGATAGCCTATGGTATTTCTTTAGGTATCATCCTACTTGGTCTAGTGTCTATGTTCACACGTGGCTTTGATTTAGGGGTAGATTTCAAAGGAGGCTACTCTTACAATATCCAATTTGACGAAGGCGTAGATGTAAGTGCAGAAGGCTTGCGTACCACTTTGACCGATGTATTTGGCTCTACACCAACCGTGAAGGCAGTAGATATTGCCAACACCTTCAATGTAGTAACCGATTACTTAGTAGATGAAACAGGCGATGATGTAGCCAATCGTGTAATGGCAAAACTACACGAAGGTATCAATGCAGCAGCAGGTGGCAATATCGCACTAGATAACTTTAGTAGTCCTGAGGGTACTGGCACACACGTAACTAGCTCTACAAAAGTAGGGCCGATTATCGCCGATGATATTCGTACAAGTGCTTTCTATGCGTCTATATTCGCGCTCTTAGCGATCTTCCTTTATATCTTCATCCGATTCTCGAAGCCTGCTTATAGTGTGGGTGCGGTAGCAGCCTTGTTCCATGACGTGTTGGTGGTATTGGCTATCTTCTCTTTAGGGCATAGTATTCTGCCTTTCTCTTTGGAAGTAGACCAAGCTTTCATCGCAGCCGTACTGACAGTTATCGGTTATTCTATCAACGATACGGTGGTTGTATTCGACCGTATTCGAGAGTTTATGAATACCTATACCAACCGCACGAAAGAGGAAGTTATCAATATGGCGGTAAACAGCACGGTGAGTCGTACGGTAATTACCTCTTTGACGACCTTCTTGGTGGTCTTCATCTTGTTCCTATTTGGTGGTACGAGTATCAAAGGTTTTGCCTTTGCTTTATTGGTGGGTATCCTAGTGGGTACATACTCATCCGTATTCGTGGCAACGCCAATTATGTCTGACTTAATCGGTGATTTAAAGCCAAAGAAAGTAGAAAAGAAAAGTTTCTCTCGTGCCGCAGAACGCGCACAACGAGGTGCTTAATATTAGATAGAACTTTAGGTTCACAAAAAAGCTCATTCCTTGCGGGATGGGCTTTTTTG
>JAHDCQ010000411.1 GCA_020629845.1 Saprospiraceae bacterium
AAATATATGTTTCTTATGTTTCCATTTCTACTTTTGCGAAGAAGGTACGTTAATTATATCACTTATTTTAAGGAACAGTTGCTTTTGTAACTATTGTCTAACGATTATTCCACTTATCTACACGCATCGCGTATTTTTGCTCATCATATTCCCAGAGTCTATTATCAAAACTGCTTTCCAGTTCTGCTTCCAATTCGGCATCCATAAAGTCTGCGAAGAAATCAATGCCCGTCAATTCTTCCACCTCATCAATACTGACCGCGTATTTCTGTAATGGTTCATCGCTTTTTTTATTTGGCAGGATGTAGGCAATTGCCTTTAGTTCAGGCTCAGAAATATCCAGCAGCACTTTATAGAAAGAATGCGGTACAGCTACATCGTTTGGCCCGATGCGTGCCTTGCTGCGTTTGGTTAAAACTGGCCCTGTCACCACGTAGAGCTTTTTAAATTTATAAGCCCAATCGCGGGTCAATTCTTCCAATTCACGCCAGATGCCGCCATTGAATTTGCGCTCCTGCGGTGCGATATTACTCATATAAAAGGTTTCGTCCATCGCTTCGCGCGAGAACGCACGATCGGCAGCAGGTACGAGGTGACCACGGTCGTAGCCCGAACGTCGATAGTCCGTAGTGGTAGCGGATTTGGTTTTAACCTTTGGGTCGGGTCGGAAATGATCTTCCCGACGGACACGCTTTTTCTTCAATTGTGTACGTGTCAATTCATAAGCAACCCATTCTGGTACTTCATGCTTTTCAGAATAGGAAAGCGCGAAATATTTATGCCGTACAATGTTTTTATTTTTTCCTTTGGGGAGAAAATAAATATCGTCTGCGTTGTAGTCGTCGCGCTCGCGCGTGTCTAGCTCTTCATTTTCATTCACCGTCACCAAGTCATCAAATAGACTCGGTGCTTCGCTGATGAGAAAAATAAAAAACGCAATTACTACTATCCAAGCAATTGTCCATTTCATATTAGCTGTTCCACCGCTTTGCTCTGCGTGGTTTCGTCTGAATTTTGCCATTATCTTTCTAGGTATTAGGTACAAGGTATTAAGTATTAGGTACAAATAAGCCGTGTGTACCTGATACTTAATACCTAATACGTTGTACCTTTATTTACAATTTATCATTATCTGCATCTACATCCACCAAGCGGCCTTTCGATTCGATGCTTACACTTTTCACCTTGCTTTTACTAACGCTTAGAGGCAATTCGTATTCAGGATGCGTCCAAGGCCAATCTTCTGCTACGGTATATTTCATACTTTTATCTTCTTGAGGCTTCGCACCACGCATGATACGCAATGGAATATTAATCATTTCGGAAGAACCATCCGTATATTCTACCAATATATCCATTGGCATGGGCATGAAGCCGAGTCGTTCTAGTTTCACGACTGCTTTGCCCTCCATTTCATCTACGCCAGCTATAGCATAGTCAATGGTTTGTGTCGTATTTACCCAGTATTCTCTATACCAATCCAACTCTAAACCTGACTCTTTTTCTGCAATGCGAATAAAGTCATTCGGATTAGGATGCTTAAATTTCCAAGTATCATAGTAGCGTAGCATCGTGCGGTCGAATGCTTGCTTACCAATGATATAGTTCAATTGATTCAAGAACAATGCACCCTTAGTGTAGGAACCTACACCATAAGCCGCATTGCTCATAAAGTGATCGGCATGGGTACTGAGGGGTTCTTCACGGCCGCTTCTAGCAAAAGACGAAAAGCCTCGAACGCTAGTAGAGTTTGGATTATCGAGTTTAGTACCTGGGAGTAAACCTTTGCCCCGCAAATAATTCATCACTTCCGCAGAGGCATAGCTGGTGAAGCCTTCATCCATCCAAGCATACAAGGCTTCATTCGTGCCGAGTACCATCTGATACCAAGAGTGCATTAGTTCATGTACTGATACACCCACTAGACTGGATAGCTGGCGTTCGCCCGTAATGAGCGTAGCCATCGGGTATTCCATACCGCCATCGCCACCTTGTATGAACGAATATTGGTCGTAAGGATATTGGCCATAGGTGCGATTGATAAATTCTAATGCTTCATCCATGATGGCTGGAAGCTTTGCCCAGTTTTCGCGCGTTTTTTCATTTTCTTGATATAAGAAATGTAGCATGGCACCGCTCTTCGATTTCAAAGAGGTATGCTTATAGTCGGGATCGGCTGCCCATACAAAATCATGTACATTGGGTGCAAGGAAACGCCAAGTGGTGGTTTTGCCTTTTTTGCGCGGCACTTTTACCCCTTCTTTTTCATAGCCATAGCCGATTTTATCCGCATCTTGCAAATAGCCTGAGCCACCGATTACATAGTCTTTATTTATAGTAATAGACACATCAAAATCGCCCCAAACACCATGAAATTCACGTCCGATATACGGATTGGCATGCCAGCCCTGATAGTCATATTCGCACAGTTTTGGATACCATTGCGACATAGAGTAAGAGATACCTTCTGCACTATTGCGCCCTGAACGACGAATTTGCACGGGTACTTGCCCTTTGAATTCCATATCAAGGGTCGTAGATTGATTTGGTAGGAGTGGTGCAGCCAATTCTACCTCTAGTATCGTACCTACTTCTGCAAATTGGGTTGCTTTTCCATTTTGGGTGAGCTTGCTGACGCGCAAATAGCCAATTTCATTTGGGCCAAGCGCAGCTATCCGACTGCCCACACGTGGGTCGGCATCCATAAGCGTACCAGAGCGTACATCCATCATACTACCTGGCTGAAAGGCATTGAAGTAAAGGTGGTAGAATACGCGATTTAGCGTGTCGGGGGAGTTATTTTTATAGACTATCTTCTGTGTGCCATCGAAACGATGTGTTTGCACATCAAAATCAATATTCATTTTATAATCAATGCTTTGCTGCCAACGCTCGGCAGGCTGTGCATAGCTGATTGTAGCCATTAGTAAGCAGGCAAAGACAATCGAGAATTTAAGTTGCATATTTATTATGGTTTGAATTACAGAAAGATGTGAGCTGTTAGATTTGAGATACGCGACTTTTTTAACAAATCAACAAATTCACATTAGTTATGACTCTTTTAAAAGCAACACTAGTACTTTCTTTTAGTTTTTTTAGCAAAAAAAATAAAAAAAAGTCCCGTTTTATGCATAATCTAAAATTATAAGTGTTTGATTTTGAATTAAAAGCATGAAATACATAGGTTGTAAAATCTTCAAATTGGCATTTCTAAAATATCATTTCTCGTCCGAGTGGGAGCGTAGAAGCCGTTCTATATTTGCACCAGACACGGACAAGATATGAAAGCATATCAATATAATATATAAAGATACCGAAACACCTAAAATTTTGTTATTAGTTGATGTTTTATTCTCACATTTTACTAGATAGCATCATTTACTAGAAATCGTACGCAACTTTTAGTAGCGAATTAATAAGGCGTTGCTATGATTCGACATAGTAAAAAGAAACATTCACATAGGTGAATAAAGATGCAAAATAGTAAAAGTGAGAAGGTAGTACAGCAAATGTAGAGGGGCTTCCTTATTCAGGAAAGCCCTTTTTTTGTTGACTTTTTTGAGGGATAGAGTTGTTTGAAACTGTTTTTGACGCTTTTTTTATTGTTTTTAGGGCTAAATTGGAAGACAAATCATCATTTTTTCATCTATTTGTGTTTTTAATGAATTGATTTTCAATAATTTAGGTTTTATTTTTGATAAAAAAGACTCAAAGTGCCTAGTGTAAAAAACGCTTTCTTCCGTCTACTTCCTCTCCGAAAGTGCTTCTATCTTTGTGATGTACTTAGACACAGACACAACAGAATTTAAAATATATTGACCGAAATATTTACTTATTAGACACTAGTTATACAAATTTACATTACACACAAAACATCGAACAATAGCGTTCGATATTGGACTACAAATTTATATGCCTTCTCAGGCATCGCCTTTCTAATCGTAAGCAAATGCAGTAGCAAAGGAGCAGATTAGAAGAAACATCCTTTCAGAAAGGATAAAGATGCAAAATAGTAAAAGTGAGAAGGTAGTACAGCAAATGTAGAGAGGCTTCCTG
>JAHDCQ010000043.1 GCA_020629845.1 Saprospiraceae bacterium
GTCGTTTGTCGTGAAGTTTTGATCCGTAGATAAATAAACGCCCAACACGCTTGCATCAGCAGTCGCTGTACCATTATTGATAACTTTATTCCAGCTCGTATACAATGTTTGAGCATTATTATCAATGATTAATTCGCCTCTGAAATCACATACTAAATCAGGGAAATCCGTTGTTTCCGCAGGAATATATACGCGTGGCTCCGCCCACGAACAAGCTGTATTATCATCTTCATTCGACTCTGCTACTAGGTTGGTATGGTCAATGATTAAGCCCACGTAATACGTACCCGGTGCAAGGTCGAAATCGCTTAGGTCTACATTGATATTATTCGTAATCATGTAGGATTGCCCCGGTGCTAGTGCTGGAATATTTGCACTTGCAATCAAGACATCATTAGTCGTGAATACTTGATCTGTAGATAAGTAGACACCCAATACACTTGCGCCTGCATTAGCAGAACCAGTATTTATGATTTTGTTCCAGCTTGTGTAAAGCGTTTGAAGATTATTATCTACAATCAATTCACCTCTGAAATCACAAACCAAATTAGGCTCATCTTGCTGTGGATCAGGGATAACGAGTGGTTGTGGAAACTGACAACCGTCATTATCATTTTCATTCGATTCTGCTACTACATTCGTGTGGTCAATAATCAAACCGACGTAGTAGGTGCCTGCTGCCAAGCCGAGGCTTGCATAATCCACCGTGATGGGCGTAATCATGTGCATATCGCCTGAAGGAATAGCAGGGATATTTTGGGTGGTTAGTAATACATCATTGGTATTGATATTTTGGTCGGTAGAAAGATAAACGCCTAACACACTCGCGCCTGCATCTGCTGTGCCATTGCTCATGATTTTAGACTGTTCTATTGTTAATGTACCATTATCTTCATCTATAGAAAGTGTTCCTTTGTTAAGGCATGCTAGGTTCGGTTCGCCTATTTCGCCTGGAATAATAATAATATCATCGTAGTAGCAATCGTTATTGTCATCTTCGTTCGATTCCATGACTTCATCTTCGCAGTCAATAACGAAACCTACATAATATTGTCCGGGAGGAATGCCCAATGTTGCAGCATCCACTTCAAATGGATCTACCATTACAAATTCGCCTGGAATCAAAGCAGGCACTTCGCTGGTGCCTAGTAGGTAATCATCGCTTGTAAAGTTCTGATCCGTAGATAGATAGTAGCAAATGGTACTCGCGCCTGCTGCTGCTACACCTGTGTTTTCTACCTTAATCCAAGTGATGCGAATTTCCGTTTCATTGCTCACTACCAACTCGCCACCGAAGTTGCAAGATAGGTTTGGTTTGCCCCCAATCACGATTTGCGGGCTATCCCAGTAGCAATCATTATTGTCACTTTCGATGCCTTCCGCAACGGAGTTAAGGTGGTCAATAATTACTCCTACGTAGTACGTACCATCAGGAATATTGGTGAAGTTAGAAAGGTCTACGCTGAAATCCTCTACGCTAGAAAAGCCTGGGTTGAGTTCTTCTACGTAATCTTGTCCGAGGAAGTAGTCATCCGTCGTAAATTCCGTGTCTGTAGAAAGATAATATCCCACATAAGATACGCCTGCTGGCGCGCTACCACTATTTTTCAAGCGATAGCCTGTAATGGTAAGATTGTTTCCATTTACACTTAAATCGCCACTTGTAGTACAAGTGAGGTTCGGTGTATTGAAAAACATGGAATAGACATAAGTACTGAATTCCTGCACGCGTTGCGTGAAGGAGTAAGAGGAGTGGTGTACGGGATTAGTGAAACTAAGAAAAGTGAGTGCTGCGAGCAATACTAATAGGCTCTTAAACTCCATTTTAGGTTTCATAAAAAAACTGTGTTTGTGCTTGGATTTCTTTTCAGAAACCAAAGGGATAAAGAAAAAAGGACTAAGGCTGTATGCAAGCACAGCAGCATTAGTACAGCACAAGCTTATATGCCTATTGGATATGTGTTGGCACTTGCGCTGATTACTATTGTTAAATGATGACGAATCGCAGAAAAATGTTGCAATGCTGCATCATTGAAAAAAGCCAAACTTGTTTTGATCGAATCCTTTATCCTGCGGTTGTGACCGCTACCTTGAAATGAAGGGTAAGAAATGACACTCTTTTTCTAAAAAGAGAGTAATATAACTTGAGGGAGTGATTGTGTAGTACCTCGCTGCTAGTTCTTATACTCTAAGGGTAAATGTAAATGTGTAAATTTTTCCTATAAAGTTGTTTGTATTGTGTCGTTTTCTCTATTAATAATATCAAAGGTCGTAAAAAAACGGGACTCGTTAATAGATTTTAAAATTTTAACAAAAAATAACGTATTAAATATCAGGTACAAAGTAGTAGGTAAATATCATAAATGCTTAATACCTAATGTATTGTAATTAATACTAAAATAGCTACGTTATTTTCTAATTCCTCAATGTCCAATCCACTCCGAAATTCATAAAAAAGGGTAATTGCGGATAGGCAGACGTTTGATAATAGTTGTAATAATACTTATCGGCTAATGAATGCGTGATATTCTGTGCTTTTACAAAAATTCGCGCAGTCTTAATTTTTACATTCAAAAAGGCATCTAGGGCAGGGTAGAAGGGAGTTGGAGCGTCGTCTTGTAATTGAAATTGTCCAACTAATGGATTATAAGTATCAGCGAAATAAGGTTCACCCGCATCCGTCCCGAAATTAGCATTCATATTTAAATCAACACCAAGTTGGAAGGTCAAATTATTTTTGAAAACCTTGCCTTGTCCATATAAACTATGGCGCGTGATCCATTCAGGCAGGCGAAGTACGTCACCGCCATTCGGTTGCCAAGCAAGCGTATTGACCAAGTGGATATTCCAGATTTTCAAATGATGTTTTACAGCTAACTGTCCGATATTGATGACACTATCTCGTTGCTGTGGTAGCGCAAGGGTATCAAAGTAAATGTAATTATCTAATGAATGATAACTACCAGTAATACTTAAACGTAAACTAGGAATGCTATAGGTGGCCGAGAAATTAGTTTCATTCGTTTTACCGAAATTATTTTCTGCTCCCCATACCTTCTGTTGTGTCACTACAAACTGCTGCTGCACTAAGCTAGGCTGATACAGTTGGTTGCTGACCTTTGCCGAAAGTTGTCCAATTTTTCCAATATCAAAGAACAAATCGCCACTTATGCGATAATCTCCAAAATCTGTGCCTATGCCATATCCATCTAGAAGTGCGTAATGTGCATAGGCATTGATAGCGAGTTTAGGATTAGGACGAAAATTTATTTGCCCTGTCACAAATAAATTATTTATCGCAGAATTTTTAACATTTTGGTTCAAAGAATCTCTTTCTTCCTGATCCAAAAAATGTACTCGATGTATAAGCCCTACTTCTATCCTATCTCGTTGATTAGCGATTTGGTTGGCCGTTGCCTCATTAATTTTGTACGTTCCCAATTTAAAAGTGTTGCAAATCGCCTGATGTTTTAGGAAATGCCGTACGCCTCGCTCATCTACTAACAAATTTTGATAATAAGCAGAGTCCAATGCAGATGAACTATTGTCACTATCATCGAAGAATTTGTAAGTACTTGTGCGATATTGAAAATTATGAGATAAGGTAAATGCTCTTTTATTGCGAGTGGTGGAATCTTGTTTTTGGAAATTAAAATAATGGGTATAGTCTAAAATACGATGTGCGTGACGTGTCTGTGCCGTACCTCGTAGCGCTATATCCGCATCTGCTGGAGAGCTTAGGGCTAAGCCAATTTCAGGGGTGCTGGTAATACCCCCATTTTCTTCTGCTTCGGTGGTGTTGCTCGTGAAGCTTAGAAAACTATCGTAGCGTCCCGAAGGTGCATTGTACCAAAGGCTTCCCGCTACTGCTCGGTTTTCAAGTTTTTGGTGCGGATATTTCCAACTGCTTAATTGCTGAATACTTTTGCTTTCTAGATTGAGTCGCCAGCCTTTAGCAAAGTTTCGTCCAAACTCTATTTCAAAGGCCCGATCTTCCTGTCGTCCTGCTTGCATGGCGCGTATGCGGGTGACGGGTTTTTCGAGTATATGAAAGCGCAGTTTTTCGGGCTGCAGATAGTATAAATCATACTGATGGTACCCCACATCAAAGCCTTGCCGAAAACGCGATTCATAAAAAATAGGACGAGCTGCCGAACCAATAATACCCAAATTTGCGTGGGCAAAAAGTGGCTGTGTAGCAGGGTCAAAGCGGTGAAAATCGTGGAGACTCGTATCTTCTACAGCATATATTTTTGTAGGATTATCTTCATGGAAATAGAAAATGCCAAAGGTGTCTTTTTCCGCTTCAATTTCCGCTAAAATCTGCAATCTATCCTTCTGGTCGCCTCCTTGTTGAGTACCTGTTGGGCGTGTATTTCCAGATGGATTGCCCCGTTGCGCTTGTGCCGCGCTATTGATAATTAAAAACAGAATTAAAAAATAGGTTATTCGCACTCACAATTAATTGAAAATTGACAATTGAAAATTGACAATGATTTGTAACTACTTAATAGAGCAGAGATGAGAGAACATTCGCTTCACTCATTGAGAGAGGAGAGAAGAAATGCTATGATTTTTAAATTGGGCAAAATAAGTAATCAGATTTCCATTACCCAAAAGAGAAAATCCATATTTATTAAGTCTCTTTTCTCTCATCTCTGCTCTCTACTCTAAATAACTACAATGATTTTTTATTTAATTTATCACTAATTTCTTCGCTATATAAAGCGTCTCATTTTGCACCTTTATTATATATAGCCCTGCTGAAAAACTAGGTAGTGCTATATGGAGTTCTTGCTTGCCAGCTACTAAGTCGCCTGACCAAAGTGTCTGTAGTTGTCGCCCTGTCCAGTCATGGACTTGAATTTGAGCATTGGGAATTGCTTGTTCTAAGCTCAGTTCTAAATTGACAGCCTCGCGCGTTGGCTGCGGATAGAGTAGGAGTGTGTTGCGCGTTTCATCCAAGCCTTGCACAGCACTTGTAATATCGCAAGGCATAATATTGGCGCGATAATCACAATTATCACCCATTCCTTTTAGTACAAAAAGTCCTTGCTGCATATCCGACACTAAAATATTTCCTGATGGTAAAAATGGATACACGCCCCACGCACCTTCATAGTTGCGTTGGTGCGGCAATTGGCTTGTGCTATAATAGGCTACCCGACGCGGCAATGCAGGCACAGAAATATCATAGATTTGAAGTCCATCATAGTAATGTGATACATAAAGATAATCGCAAGCTACTACCTGATTATGTGGAATGCTAAATTGGGAATCGGAACCCGCATCGAAGGTGTTTTTGACTTGAATATCGCGCACATTACTTACGTCAAGGGTTTTCATATCGCGTCCCCAATTTTCATCTGCCATATAGTAGTGGGTACAAGCGTCATTCAGCCAACCCGAATGATTATAACCTGCTTGCGGATAGTTGGTTGGGTAAAGAAAATTGAGTAATTCTAAGTTAGTTGGGTCAGTACAGTCCACAATAGCAAAGCCATTATTCCCACAATTCAAGAATGCAATATGGTCACGCACATAGCCGTCGTGTACATGTCCAATATTTACACCACCCAAAGCTCCATAATTGCCTAGCAATTGAGTATTTAGAGGGTCAGCAATATCATAAATCCGCATAGCAGAGTAGCTACTCGTGCCACCTTTGGTAGCAAAGGTGTACATGCGTGCATTCGCTTCATCTATAAAAATATTATGGGCGCGGGCTAATTGCTCTGCCGAATCATAAATGACTTGTATGGTATCAGGCAATTGCGATACATCTATAATTTGGATACTACTTGCGCCTTCATCCGCTACGGCATATAAATAGTCGCCAATATCGTGGTAATCCCGATGAATAATTTGTGGACCATTGGAAGCACCTGGCAGAAAAAAGGCTTCGGTGGGCGTACTCGGTTCTGTTACGTCTATAAAATGTGTGCCAGCCGTTGAGCCAATAACAGCATATTCATGACCGTTTCGGGCAAGCCCCCAGATTTCATTATATGTATTATCATAAGTGGCCGAACCTTGCAGTCCTGTACCTTTCCATCGTCCGAGAAGTTCCGCTTCTTGCGCTTCCTGTCCCCAAAGCATGCTACTTAATAGTAGAAAGCAAGCTATTTTGAATAGAATGTTTGATTTCATAATTATACTTTCTTGATGTTTTTTTCATACAAAGTAATCCAATCTTGCGGATTCATTTTGGTACAAAGCTCGCCAATGAGGGCGTAAGGAATCGTTTTCATATTTTTGAAACGGATGCAGCTTTTGCCCATATTGAGCTTAGTTTTGATGTGTTTGGGGTATTCTGCTTTGAACCATTCTAGCAAAGCATCATCTGCATAAATACCTGAATGATAGACCGCAATATGATTTTTTTGTGATGCTAGGTTGATAAAAGGCAAGGGCAATTTCGGATCACAATGGTAGCCATCAGGATATAATGTGTGTGGCACAACATAGCCCAACATGCCATAGCTCATTACTTCCTGAAAGCCATCAGGCAAGTTATTCAAAATCGCTTCGCGGAGCTTGCTAATGACTGCTTTTCTATCTTCAGGCAGATTGTCAATATATTCTTGTGGTGATTTCGCCTTTGATGTCATTATTTTACAATTATGGTGATTCCAATAAATCCATGTCTTTGATTTGATTCACAAACCACTCGCGTTTTTTGGATACTTCCCCTTTTAGGTATTTTTCAATCGCAAAACTCGCAATAGGAGCAGCCACACTACCACCAAATTTACCATGTTCCACATAAACGGCAATCGCAATTTTAGGATCATCTTTTGGAGCAAAGGCAAAGAAGATGGAGTGGTCGTCGCCGTGTGGGTTTTCGGCAGTCCCTGTTTTTCCACAGACTTCTATTCCTCGAATGTAGGAAGAACGCGCAGTTCCACCCGTTAATACGGCTTCCATACCTTCTATAATAGGTTCAAAATGTTCTCTATCAATGGTGACATAATTTCGCACCCGATATTTATCAGGAATGGTTTGATATTGTCCCTCTTCTTTGAATACTTTAGCTAAATGTGGCGTGTAAAAGAAGCCTCGATTTGCTATGGTACAAGCTAAGTTTGCCATTTGTAGGCTGGTCATCGTCACTTCGCCTTGCCCGATACCTACCGACATGATATAAGGCGAATACCATTTGTTTTCTCCTTTTTTTCGATATTCTTCCGTGTAATATTCGGAGGTAGGAACGAATCCTTTACCTTCTCTTGGAATATCTGTTTCTAATGTCTTTCCTAGCCCAAAACTATACAAATAGCTGCTAAAGGTATTTAGTCCAGGTTCAGGATTATAGAAGCCATTCATGTCTATAATATTACGGAAGACTTCTGCAAAGTAAGCATTGCAAGAGTGTTGAATTGCTTGCCCCATTGTGCGGCAAGTTGGGTGTGCATGACAAGCAGGGCGTATTTTGCCACTATAAAAATACCCCATCTGGCAAGGTATTGTACGTTCAGGTTGTGTCACGTTTTCTTGTAGTGCTATGAGTCCTACCAATGGTTTGAACAAGGAACCAGGCGGATAGGGGGCTAGGGTAGCTCTATTATAGAAGGGCTTGTTTGGGTCTACACTTAAGGAACTATAAGCGCGCCCTCTATTTTGGTCAATACGAAGTAGATTGGGGTCGTAGGAAGGTGCGCTCACCATCGCCAATATATCACCCGAAGAAGGTTCAATAGCTACTACCGAGCCTATTTTATTCGCCATCAGTTCTTCGCAATATTGTTGCAATTCCACATCGAGGGTCGAGATTAAATCTTGGCCTGCAACGGCTAAATTTTCTTTATCGAGCTTGCCATCTTGATAAGGGCCTACCTCGCGTCCGAGGTTATCTTTGAGTACATAGCGATAGCCTTTTTCGCCTTTTAGGTATTTTTCGTAGGAAAGTTCCAAGCCCGTTGCGCCGATATAGTCGCCTGCGGCATAAACGTCGTTGGAGGCTTCTATTTGGGCAGGATTTACTTCTTGCAGATAGCCTAGCGCGTGTGCTGCAGTAGGGTAGACGTAGCCGCGTACATTCCGCAATTGCACGAAAAAGCCAGGAAATTCATACAGGCTTTCTTGCAAGCGGGCATAGGTTTCCGCCGATACTTGCTTTTGGAATATAAATGGTACAGACTTCGAGAAGCGACGGTCGCGCCAGTTCTTATTGAGCTTTCTTTTGAATTCATCCTTTGTGATACCTAATAAAGTGCAAAACTTCATGGTATCCATTTTGGGGTCTACGGTTTTATACGTTGCCATGAGGTCATAGATTGGGATATTATATACAAGGAGCTTGCCGTTTCTGTCAAAAATAGACCCGCGCGAAGGATAGACTGTTCGTTTTTCAATTGCCGTAGCATCTGCTCTTGTCCGATAGGAGTCATCTATGAGCTGCAATTGCATAGCTTTCCCGATTAGCACCAAAGATGCTACACAGAAAAATACTTGAAGATGAAAAGCGCGATGTTTTAATTTTGACATAAAAAACTAAAAATGTACAAAGTATCAGGTAGTTTTTTATTCGATGTTTGTATACCTAATACCAGATTTCTAATCTAACGGATTAAAGATAAACTGCATTATCATAATGACGGCTAAAGATACCACAAAACTGGCAACTGTCTTCTGAATAATATCTATAATATATACAAAGGTAAAGGCTTCTACAGAAAAGTAAAAGAATAAATGACAAGCTAGTAAAATGCTGGTGTATTGGAAGAACCACCCTAAGCCCATGCGTTCTTTGGTAGGGCTAAAGTTGAGATTGTAACCACCTTTTGGTTCCATCCAACTGAGTACCCAATCGCGAACAAATGCCATGAATACTAAGGCACTGGCATGTACGCCTGGAGAGTCATAAAAAATATCTACAGCCAAACCCATGACAAAGCCCAGCAAAATAACAAGATAGCGCGGAGTGCGGAACGGTAATAAGAGTATAAAGAGGGGATAAACCAACACTTGAAACACACGCAGGTACTCGTGCCCAAGCGTCATTTGCTTAAATACGAATACTTGCAGCAACAACAGCAAGATAAATCGAAATACATTTGTTAAAATGGCACTGCTCATTCTGTCGTGTTTGCCTCTATTGCTTCTTGTTCTTCTTTTCGGAGATTATTGATGACATAGACGTATTCTACGTTTGCCATTTCTTCTATCAATCGGACGCGGATATTGTGGAAATTGCTACTGGCATCGCTCCAAACGGTATCTACTGTCCCGATCGTGATACCTGTCGGAAACATATTGGAAAAGCCTGAAGTCTGAATCGTGTCGCCTTTATTAACCGCAGTATATTTTGGAATATCCTCCAAGCGCATAAAACGGGGATCGCGTCCGCGCCAAACGAGAGAGCCAAAATACCCCGTCGTTTTCACGGCGGCGCTAATCTTTGCCTCCCTATGCAAAATCGGCATTACTTGCGCGAAATGCTTAGACACTTTTCGCACAATACCCACTACACCTTTATCGCTGATAACGCCACTGTGCGCTTGCAAGTTATTTTTGCTTCCTCTATTGAGGGTAAAGGAATTATTATGCTGATGTATGGATTTATTAATGATTTTTGCTGCTACATATTCGTAGTATTGATTCAGGTCTTCTTGTCGCACCGAATCTTGTCCTAGATTCTCATTGATGCCTAAGCTTTCCAGTTGCGTTCTCAAGCGGGCATTCTCATCTGCCAAACTATCTGCCACATTAGTCAGGTTGAAATAATCTTGTACCGAACTTACTTGCTGATACACATTCCCTGTGAGGCGATTGGCTGAACTAATAAAGATAAGGTTTTGGTTCTCATTGAAGTTGACGACCAAGTAAAATGCAATTGCTTCGAGCAAGAGAAATAAAAAGAAAGCGCCGAACCTCTCGAATAGAAGATATAGCGTTCGCATTGTAGCAAGGATTCTTTTTGCTAGATGTGAGATATAAGATATGAGATGTGAGACCAAATTTAAATAATGTCTCACATCTCACATCTAGTATCTCATATCTATTTATTAGACACTCTTTCTATCAATTAAGAAAGAGAAGCGATCGGTATTTTTTAATGCAATGCCTGTGCCGCGCACTACAGCCCTTAGCGGGTCATCCGCAACATGGACGGGGAGACGAACTTTTTGAGCAATGCGTTTATCTAAACCACGTAGCAGCGCACCACCGCCCGTGAGGTATAGTCCTGTTCTGTAAATATCGGCTGCCAATTCTGGCGGCGTGGATTCTAAGGCTTTAAGCACAGCATCTTCCATTTTGGAGATGGATTTATCCAAACAGCCTGATATTTCTTGATAATTGATGGTGATTTGCTTCGGAATACCCGTCATCAAATCGCGTCCATTTACAGGATAATCATCTGGTGGGTCGGGCAAATCCGTACTGGCTGCACCTACTTCTATTTTGATGCGCTCTGCCGTACGTTCCCCAATTAGGATATTATGTTGTCGCTTCATATAGCTGATAATATCCGAAGTGAATTCATCTCCAGCAATGCGTATAGACTGATCGCACACAATACCAGAAAGCGCGATAACTGCGATTTCTGTCGTTCCTCCTCCTATATCAATCACCATATTACCAACAGGCTCTTCCACATCTAAACCAATACCCAATGCTGCTGCCATGGGTTCATGTATGAGATAGGTCTCTTTTGAATCTACATGGTCAGCGGATTCAAAAACGGCCCGTTTTTCTACTTCTGTGATGCCTGAAGGAATGCAAATAACCATTTTGAGGTGGGAGAAAAACTTTCGTCTTCGCCCAATCATATTTATCATGCCTTCAATCATACTTTCAGCAGCCGTAAAGTCGGCAATTACGCCATCTTTTAAGGGACGTATCGTGCGGATATTTTCGTGGGTTTTCTCGTGCATTTGCATGGCTTTACTGCCTACTGCAATAGTTTCGCCCGACTTTCGGTTGATGGCCACTATAGAGGGTTCATCCACTACTATTTTGCCATCTTGTATAATTAATGTATTGGCTGTGCCAAGATCAATTGCAAGTTCTTGTGTGAAAAAGCTAAACAGATTCATTAAATTCTTTCTCGATGTTTTTGAACAATGTTCTAAAGCTTACCCCACTATAGATGAGTTCAATAGTTAAGTTACTATTTCACTATTCTTCTATTTTGACTCCCTCTTTTATTGTTCGCTTTTTAATACTTTTCTATTCTACGTGAGTTTAGAAAGTAAGTTTGGCTATTTCCTATATTTAATTCGATAACACTAGGGATATTAGATAGCTACCATTAAACTGTAATTAGAACGTATAAATTATGCCACTAGGCTTTATTTTTACGTATTGTGCTTTCCTTACCTCTGATAGTGCGTGAATATACGCATTTCAAACCGCAAATGACGCTTTTTTTTATGGAAAAGAAAAGTAATACATAAAATATTGGTTGCTTTAGGGAATGTAGCCTTTTAACAAGCAAATTACGTACCCTAAAACGTCTTTATAAGTAGTGAGACAAAAATAAGATGACAACTAATTGGCTGCTATTTTTTTCTGAATTGAGGCACAGAAACTTGAGCCATGCCCACGCATAGTGATAGTTTTTGTAACGAAAAGTCAGGAAAAAAGAGTTTCCAATAAGTTGTTAGATTATTATTGTCTCACTACTTACTATACTGATTTTCAACATTTCCGACGACTACTTCCCACATGTCTTCTTCCTGTAGATATTGCTGTGCCAAAGCCTGTAATTTTGATGCTTGAATCCCTTGAATAATCTCTACTAACTCTTGAAAATAACTGAGTGGCAAATCGTCTAAAACGAAGGCTTTTACGATTTCGGATACATTAAACGCACCGTCTAGTGTATTCAGAAGTGTACCCATAAGATAATTGCGAAGCATTTGAAGCTCTTTTTTATCTGCAAGTGTTTCCCGAAGTACCCGCAATTCATTATAAATTTCCTGTAGGGTAGGGGCTAAAACATCATTGCTTACTTCTGTGCCTATATACATAAAGCCATCATGCCGCATGGTGTCAAGCGAGGAGTATATGCCATAGGTATAGCCATTTTTTTCGCGGATATTCATCATTAAACGCGAACCGAAATAGCCGCCTAAGAGGGTACTTAGCACATACATGCTAGGGTAATCTGGATGTTGTCGGCTAAATAAGCGGCGACCGATACGTATGGCAGACTGGGCTCTATCAGTATGTTTGATGTGTACCTTTTGAGCTTTAGTTGGGATAGGAGGGAAAGTCGCTAATGGGGTCTTTGCTTTTTTTGTCAATTGCCCTAAATATTGTTCTAGTAGCTTTGAAATTGTACTATCAATTTTGCCACTTATAATAATCCGCGCATTACCCGCATGAAAATTTTGTTTGAAATGTGCTATCAAATCTTCGCGCTGAACGGCTCGGAAGGTTTCGGCACTGCTGTTGTAGCCATACGGATGATTTTTTCCGTAGATAAATTCTGTTAATTGCCGATAAGCGACTACATCAGCGCGGCTCAAATCTACTTGTAAGCGTTGTTGATAGCGCATAAGTAGTGGTTGCAATTCTGCATCTGGAAAGTCGGGTTCGAGTAAAATTTCTGCTACAATGGGCAGGAGGCTTTCAAAATGCTTACTGAGGGTGTAAAGGGTAAAGGAAATATTATCTAGATTGTAAGGTGTGCCGATAGACGCGCCATAAAAATCGAACAATTCTGCGATTTCTGCACCTTTGCGTTGGCGGGTACCTTCTTTGAGCATTGCTGCCGTCACGCGCGATATAAGCTGCTTACTTTCATAAGGTCTGCCCGCTTCAAAAACGACTTCTAGTTTCAAAATATCCTGCGTACCCATATTCACCTCGTATACAGGTATGCCGTTCGATAATTGGTATTGCCGTACTTCAGGCAACAGCAAGTCTGTAATTTCATGTATTTTTGGAGGCTGTGTTCTATCAAGCATTGTTCGTATTTATAGCAATTACTTATTTCACATTTACAAAGCAGCGCAAAGGTATTTTTATTTGTGCATAATTTTCTATGAAAATATAGAGAGGAAAGCTTAATTTTGGTTTTTTGATTTCACGACTTTTGCCGCATCCTAATTTTTTCATTAAATTTAGAATGTTTGAAAAAAAAAGCACTATGAAATTTAGCGTGTCCTCCTCGGATTTATTGAAGCAACTCCAAATAGCAGGTGGCGTAATTGCCTCTAATCCCGTATTGCCAATACTCGAAGATTTTTTATTTTCTATTAATAATAATGTCCTCACGATAGCCGCAACGGATTTAGAGACCTCTATTACAACCGAAATAGAAGTAATGTCTGACTCGGATGGTACCGTAGCTATTCCAGCCAAAATTTTATTAGAAACACTAAAGGCTTTGCCACAGCAACCCATCACTTTTGCTATAAATGATGAGAATTTTAGTGTTGAAATAACTTCTGCTTATGGTAAATACCGTTTGGCAGGCGAAAACGGCGAAGATTATCCACGTATCCCAGAGCCTGAAGAAGTAGATAGCATTAGCATACAAGCTCCTACCTTGACGCAGGCAATTACAAAAACCCTATTCGCTACGAGCAATGATGAACTGCGCCCTGCGATGACAGGCGTATTTTTTCAAATTAATAATGATCGCTTGATTTGTGTAGCTACGGACGCACACAAATTGGTAAAATATAGTTTCTTCGAGGTAGCGAGTAGTGTAGAAGAATCGTTCATTGTGCCAAAGAAAGCCTTGAATCTACTAAAGTCGGCTCTACCCGCAGGCGATAGTGTCAAACTTTCTTTTAATAAGGCAAATGCCTTTTTTAAGTTTGGGAATACGAATCTAGTTTGTCGTTTGGTAGATGCTCGCTATCCAGATTACAATGCTGTAATTCCTGTTGATAATCCGAATTTATTAACGGTAAATCGGGCGGATTTGCAAAGCTCTTTGAAGCGTATCGCTATTTATGCGAATAAGACGACCAATCAAGTTATTTTAAATATTAATAATACCGACTTGACCATTTCAGCACAAGATTTGGATTTCTCGAATGAAGCAAGTGAGCAATTAGCATGTACCTACACAGGCGAAGAATCGGTAACGATTGGCTTCAATGCGAAGTTTTTGATAGAGATGCTGAGTGTACTAGAGTCAGATGAGGTGAAATTGGAGCTTTCTACGCCTACGCGTGCGGGTATTTTATTGCCAGGTGATGTGGTAGATGGTGAGGAGATTCTAATGCTCGTAATGCCTGTAATGCTTAGTAATTAACGCTGTATACGGTTGCTTTGATAGAATGCTAATAGTCTATCAAAGCAACCGTTCACCGTTTTATCGTCTTCGGTATTCGTTTTCTAGTCGGAAGTTCATATTGAACCCTATCATCAGTCGCCAAACATCAGAAAAATCTTTCAATGCCTGATTCGGGAAAAAGATATTGCCATCTGCCTCAGAGGTATAGCGTGCTGTGAAGAAAGGACTAACCGTAAGAAAATCTGAAATCCCTAAATCTAAACCAAATCCTGCGCCAAGACTTGGACGTATTTCATGATTTTTTAGGTCTTCCAAACGTGTTTCTATTCTATCCACACCAGGCGATAGCATAATATAAAAGCCTTTTTTCAAGAGATCATTTTGTTTCGACCAAACGGGACAGTCGCAATCACTTCCAAAATCGAAGGGATAGATGCGTGTATCGAAGTGTGCGCCTAGAAAACTCGTCTGGAAAAGTAATAGGTCTGCAAGATTAAAGTCTGCTTCTAAATCATGCAGGGTTTTGTATTGAGAATAAGTGATAGTAGGAAAAAATTCCACGCGCTTCTTTTTTAAGCGAAACCAGTAGTTTACGCCCACATTATAGCCGCTTAAAAACAAATTACGTTCACGCAGATAATTAGCATTATCAAAATCAATAGGATATTCTTCTTCGTATGTAGTTTGCCAATCTGGTGCTTTTAGCATAGAACCTGAAGCAGAAATGCCAATTTGTGCGGATAAACTGACCGATAGGATTAAGGCAAGGAACAAAACAATTGCTCGTGTCATCATAGAGTTTAGTTTGTGTTGAATTGAATTAAAACGAACTGCCTCTATAACGCCAATTTAAGCATCGCATTACGTGAGTAATAAATTTTAATTTCTACGCACGCCGCCTTTCGGTATGTAGTGTTTTTGAATTAACTCATCTACGGTAGCTGCTCGAATGTGAAGGACTGCACCTTTGAAATGCAGATTTTTACCCGCCATTACATGATTAAAGTCTACTTTGACGTGTCGTTCATCAAAATTTAAAATTTTACCATGATGCGTCAGTCCACCTTCATCCGTGAGGGCTACGAAATTATCTTTTACGACAAGGTTCGGTGGTTCTGCACCTTCAATTTGGAATATTACTCTTGGCACATCTATAATATTGCCTTCTTCTACTTTTCCGTAGGCTTCTTCAGGTGTTAGTGTGAACTCAAATATGCCTTCTTCACTCAGTCCTTGCAGTTGCGCCTCGAAAGTAGGCAACAATGCCCCCGTGCCAAACATAAATGTGAAAGGATAATTGGCATCCATGCGTTCCAAAAGCTCGCCTGCTTGATTACTTTCGCGGAGAGTGTAGGTGATAGTGACTATTTTGTTTTCTTCGATGAGCATAGGTTGTGCTATTTTGAGGTGAAACAGCAATGGCGGGATTTGGTTGTATAAAATAGACTTTTGAAGTTTCAAAAACTTCAAAAGTCTATCTTGAGTCAAGAGAATTTCTTCTATCCTTCCAAATTCAAGACCGCAGGATTCATTCCAATATTGGAAAATCCGCCATCGTGGTAGAGATTTTGCATCGTTACCATGCGCGTATAGTCGGAAAATAAACTCACGCAGTAGTCCGCGCAGGTGTCGGTAGGTGCATTGCCAAGTGGTGACATTTTATCCGCATAATCAAAAAAGACATCAAAGCCCTTCACGCCTTGTCCTGCCGTGGTCATGGTAGGCGATTGCGAAATGGTATTTACGCGTACCTTATTTCGAGTCCCGAAATGATAGCCAAAACTACGAGCAAAAGACTCTAACAATGCCTTCGACTCTGCCATTTCATTATAATCAGGGAAGGTACGTTGTGCAGCAATATAGGTCAGCGCGAGGATAGAACCCCAATCATTCATCGCATCCATTTGCCAAAGGGTTTGCATCACCTTATGGAAAGAAATCGCAGAAATATCGAAGGTTTTTTGCATCCAATCATACTTAATATTGGTGTATTCGCGCTTCTTTCGCACATTTAGCGACATACCAATGGAGTGCAGCACAAAGTCTAATTTGCCGCCTAAGATTTCTTGGGATTTGCTGAATAAATTTTCTAAATCTTCCAAGTTGGTTGCATCCGCAGGGATGGCTTCTGCATTTAGTTTTTCGGCTAATCCTTGTATCTTTCCAAAGCGAAATGCCACAGGCGCATTCGTCAGCGTAATTGTCGCGCCTTCTTCCACGCATTTTTCAGCTACTCGCCACGCAATAGATTGGTCATCCAACGCGCCAAAAATCACACCTCGCTTCCCAGCTAATAGATTGTTTGCCATGTTTTTTTAGTACTAAGTACTAGGTATCAAGTATTAGGCAGATTACTTAATACCTAATACTTGATACTTAATACCATAATATTAGATATTCAATAATTCTTTCGCATTTTTAATGGCTGCTTTTGAGGGAGGATCCGTACTCAGCATGATAGCGATGGCTTCCACGCGTTCCTTTTTTTGGAGTTGCTTCACATTCGTCACGGTGCGTTCATCTTTGATGCCTTTATAGGCAAAATAGTGTGTATCTGCCTTACTCGCTACTTGTGGCGAATGTGTGATAGATACGACTTGATGCTCATTGGAAAGCTTCCGCAAAATATCGCCCATTTTCAGCGCGACTGCCCCCGAAATACCCGTGTCAATCTCGTCAAAAATTAGTGTTGGTAAAGGTATAGAACTAGCTACGAGCGATTTTGTAGCTAATGCCAAACGCGATTGTTCTCCTCCAGAAGCTACGTCTTTTATAGCTTGCAAACGACCTCCTTTATTTGCAGCGAATAGATAGTTCACCTCGTCTATTCCGTAATTGTTCAGTTCTTCTAAACCATTGAATTGGATGTCTATTTGTGCATGTTCCATACCCAAGTCATGGAGCATAGAAAGGACATTTTTCTCAAATTTAGGGGCTACTTTTTTACGGCTTTCGGAGAGGCGTTTTGCTTTCTTGCGTAGTTTTTTTTCTTCTTCTTCTATGGCTAAACTTAGGGTAGCTATTTCGCTCGATAAATCGGCAAAAGAATTGTAGCGTGTTTCTAAGCCTTTCCATATTTGGAGGAGTTCGCCTACGCTTTGCACATTATGCTTTTGCTGCAAGCGATAAATGGTATCTAGTCGGGCTTGTATTTCAATGATGCGTGCTTCGTCATATTCTGTATCTTCCGCCACTTGCTCTAGTTCGCCAGAAATATCTTGCAATTCGTACACGATACCTTCTAAGCGTTCATGCAATTTTTCAACTTGAGCATCATAATTTTTGATGCTACTCATATTTAGGTTCACTTCTTCTATCTGCCCGATAATGGCTTGTTCACTATCTAGCAATGCTTGATTTGCTGCACCTAAAATACGTTTAATATCTTCTGCATTGGTGAGTTTTTTGAGTTCTTCTTCAAGCTGTTCTTGTTCGTTCGGTAGGAGTTCGGCTTTGTTAAATTCATTAAGTTGGAAGGTCAAGAAATCCATTTCTTGCGTAGCGCGGGCGTTTTGGGCTAAGAGTTCATCCAATCGCTTTTTGCTTTTCCGATAGTGCTTGAAGTCTTTTTGATAATGCTTTAAATCACTCTTATTGCCAGCCAGGGCATCAAGCATTTGGAGTTGAAATTTTGTGCCATGTATCGCTTGTGTATCGAACTGCTCGTGGAGGTCAATCAGGTAGGCACTAAGGCTTTGCATTACTTTGAGGTTCACAGGCGTATCGTTCACAAATGCCCGCGACTTTCCAGAGGGCGTAAGCTCTCGACGCATGATGAGTTCCTCATCATAATCAATATCATGCTCTTCAAAAAATGCTTTTAAATCATAGTGCTGAATATCAAAATGTCCCTCTATGATGCACTTTTGATTGGTATTGTAGAGGGCTTTGCTATCTGCTCTTTTGCCCATCAACAAACCCAATGCGCCAAGCAGGATAGACTTGCCAGCACCCGTCTCACCCGTGATGATAGTGAGTCCTTTGGAGAACTCCATCTTCAACTCCTCAATAATGGCGTAATTCTTGATTTTCAGCCACTTTATCATGGATATTGTTTAAGTTTTGTTTGCAAATTTAAAACAAATTTTTTGAATTAGTTTAGACCTAAGATAGTAGATGCACGATTTGAAGGTTTTTAAATATTAAATCTGTTTTTATTGAAACTTTATTTTACTCATTTATAAAAATCTTTTTAATTAAAAATTAAATCAAAATTGCCCCTGTACCACCGCTTGCAAGAAAACGTACCCTGCCGTTTTCTATTTCTATGCCTTGTGCGGGGTCATTGCTGATTAAAAGTGCACCGTCCATATCCACATAGTCGAGTAGGGGGAGTAAATGAGCAATCGCTGAGATGCCTACCGAGGATTCTGTCATGCAGCCTATCATCACTTGCATCCCTAATTTTCGCGCTTCTGCTATCATGCGTCGTGCAGGCGTAAGACCGCCACATTTCATCAATTTGATGTTGATAATATGGAATTTGCCTGCACATTTCCCCACATCACTTTCTACGCGGCAATTTTCATCTGCCATTACAGGCAAGGCACTTTTTGCATAGACTTCAGGCATTTTATCTAAGTACTCGGCGGCTAAGGGTTGTTCTATAAACTCTACGCCCAATTCTTTTAAGGCATAAGAATAATCTATCGTTTGCTGCACCGACCACGCACAATTGGCATCTACCCGAAATATAGCATCCGTTTCTTGTCGGAGGGCGCGTACAATCTCTAAATCATGCGCTGTGCCAAGCTTGATTTTATAGATAGGCCAAGGCATTTCCCGTATTTTTTCCACCATTTCTGGAATACTTGCAATGCCAATTGTATAGTTCGTTAGGGGTAATTTATCATGCAGTTCAAGCTCCCAAGCAGCATAAAGTGGTTTGTTTTGTTGCTTCGCCCAAAGGTCGTGTGCAGCCACATCTAGCGCACATTGCACGAAAGGATGAGCGGCTAAATCGGCTTGTAAATAGTTCCAGAAATTTTCAGGAGTATCGAAATGGTAGGCTTCAATTTTAGTTTGAATCTGCTCTACTACCTGCGTCATAGAAGCTACTGTGATGCCGTAGTATTCATTTGCCGTTGCTTCGCCTAAGCCGCTTACACCGTCTTGTTCCAATTCTATAATCAAAGAAGGTTGCACTTCCCGCGATAGGCGCGAAATGGTGAAGGTATGCTTCATTTTAAGCTGGAATGGATGTAATTTTAGCCGCATATCAATTAAGGTATTAAGTATTAGGTACATAATGCGCTTTACTTTTTTGTTGAAATACATTTTCTACCTAAAAAGAACATCGCTTATACCCAAAATAGGTTGTAAATACCAAGCGGTGCTTGGTACAGGACGTGCAGGTAAAACAAAGTGTAGCGTGTGCCGAGCATCGCTCGGCAGTTACAAGTTTGCTTCACCTTGAATTTAAGCAATCAAAAAAAGCAACAACAGCCCCGAAAGCATAATGACTTTCGTGAGCGTGCTTAATTGCTTGAAATCAGGCGCGGTACTCGCTTTATTCAATAAAAATAGTGCGCTTATAAGCGGAATGGCAATAGCTACAACTAAAAAAGCAAGCCCCCAATAAAGTTCATAGTCAAAGATACGCCAAGCGGTAAAGAATAAAAAGAAGAGTAGCAAAAGACCAAAGCCCGCCGCGATGATTTTAGAGCTTCGGAAGCCATAAACGATAGGCAAAGTACGGCATTGATACAGTCGGTCGCCTTCTATGTCTTCCATGTCTTTTACGATTTCTCGGAACATCGTGGACAGAAAGGCAAAGAGCAGATAAAAGCCAAGGATAAATTGCAAATAGCTTGCTATTTCGGGTGTTGTTTCCCAAAGAGTTGCATAAGTATTGCGCTCTGCGAACCACACAATGCCCGCCACAAATGCACAAAAAATGGACACTACCACATTGCCGATGAGTACGCGCTGTTTGAAATATTTGGAATAACAAAACAGCAAACCGACTGCCATAGGATAAAGCGAAAGCAAGGGTAAATTATCAATATAAATGGCGAGATAAAGCGAGATGAAAAAGCCGAGTGCCACCAGCAACCAATAATAAATATGGGCTGCGCGCATCGAAATTTTTCGATTGATGATAAGGCGTTCAGGTTTATTGATGGCATCAATTTCGTAATCAATAATATCATTAATCACATAGCCGCCTGCTGCAATGAGGACGGTAGAAAATACCAATAAACTAAAATGGAAGAGGTCTAGGGCAGGGACTTTATTGGCTGCTTGAAAGCTTGGTACAAGTACCAAATATTGTATCAAAAACTGTGTAATCGCTACAATGATGAGGTTAGGTATGCGTATGAGTTTTAGATAAGACATAAGCTACTTATTCCCACTTGTCATGCACCCGCAATACGCGCTCAATCACATCACGGACGCAGCCTTCACCCCCGTTTTTATCGGAAACATAGTTGGAAATGCGCTGGATTTCAGGCACCGCATCGGCAGGGCAGGCAGGCAAGCCTACTTTTAGCATGACTTCATAATCGGGCAAATCGTCGCCCATATAAAGTACGTGTTCATGGCGCAAATTGAATTCCCGCATGAACTCCTCATAGGCTTCAATCTTTTTCTGTACGCCTGCATAAATATTGGAAACGCCTAAGCCGCGCAGTCGTTTCACCACGCCTTCCGAACTCCCACCTGTGATAATCGCCACATGATAACCCGCTCGTACCGCTACTTTCAGCGCGAAGCCATCGCGCGTACTCATAGAGCGCAACAAATCCCCACTTTCTGTTACCAAAAGTTGGCTATTGGTCATCACGCCATCTACATCGAAGATGAAGGTGCGGATAGTATTGAATACTTCTAAGTTGTTCATGTTGTATTAAGATGAACAGATATGAGATGTGAGATTTTAGACTTCAATTTGAACGCTAAAATCTCATAATTTCGTCTAGTTTGCGAAGTAAACGCTCATATATCGTAAGTCGTCCACCGTTTACTGATTATCGCGCCACTCATACACCCACTTCGCCTGAATTTGCTCTAGGTGTCCTTCCGAACAATCTTCGCGTTTGCCTTCAAAGTTGGAGATTTCCATAATCCAATCTAGCAAATCCGTGAAGCGGATGCGGTAGATTTTACCTTCTGTAAATTCGTCCCCAAAACGATCATAGAGCTTCATTGCAATATCTTCGTGGTCGTTCCATTGGATGGGTAAATTGTCTATATCTTCAAATGCCATTTTTTTAGTTTTTTAGCTATTTGACTATTTGGCTGTTTAGCTATTGGGCTAATTAGTTGCAGAAATTGGAACTAAAGAGCTAAAAGCTAAGAGCCAAAAGCTAAACAGCTACATTAATGCTCATGCCCAATAATCTTCGATTGGTCAGGTACATGCACATGTAATTCTACATCATCGCCATCTTCGAGTAGCACACATTGGCAACTCAAGCGCGATTCCAAGCGCGGATTGATAGCGCGATCAATAAAATCTTCTTCTCTATCGGAAATTTCTTCTAGGTAATCATCGCCCTCTTCCACATACACATGGCATGTGCTACACGCGCATACCTCGCCGCAGTTGTGGTTGATGTGGATGTCATTGTCTTCTGCCGCGTCGAGTATCGTGGTGTCTTTCATTACATTCTCGACGACGACAGGCTTTATATTTTTGTCTTCAAAAGTGAAGTGAATTCGTGCCATTGTTTTGTTTTTTCCAAAAACGTCGCAAAAGTAGCTTTTAACGTATTAGGAAACAAGTTGGAGAGGCTTTGGTTTGAAATTAGCTTATATTAGAAGCAAGATTAGAGACCATTCGCTTTGCTCATTGAGACCCGCCTGAATGGAACGGACAGGGAAGAGAGAACTTCTACCTATTCTTTAATTTCTTCTTTGAACGGCTTTCGCTGCACCCACTCCTCTTTAACTTCCAAATAGTTAAATAAAGGTTTACTGACGCGATTGATAATGCCATTGCTAAAACGCATATAACCGAACATATCATAAGGTTCTGCACCAACAGAACTCTTGATTTCGAGTGCAGTGCGCGACATACAGATTTCTTCCGCTTGCTCTTCGATGCCCACGCCTACGATGTCGTAAAGCATATTGAGATAAAGTTGATGTTTGCGATTGACGGCATGATCGAAACCCAAAAAATGAGCATCTAAATGCTTATGATTTTTGATAGTGGTGCAAAAACCGACCAATTCATCATTGATGAAATAGCCAAGCAATCGAAAATTATCTTGATACGTACGCTTGAGTTCTAGGAAATAATTGGGCGGCCAATGCAAGACATTCATCACCGCAGCATCGGCAATATTACGATAGAGTTTGTGTATGGTAGACTGATGTTGTTCGATTTCTGCTAGACTTAATGTGCGCTTTTCGATGTCTTTCGCTTTTTTCCTCGACCGCTTTGCGCGCACTCGATATTTGGAGCTCATCGCGGCTAAATAATCCTCAAATGTCATCCATTCTGGACGCATTTTTATTCGCATCGTAGGCTGAATGGTAAATTCTTGATAGGATTTATCCGTTAGCAGCCCTTTGGCCGCATAGCGTTTGTCTTCATAAAACTCTTTGAATGCCACAATATCTACCCGCTTGCCTTGTGCTTCGAATTGTCGTTTGCACTGCTGTAAGGCATCGGCTACTAAGTCGAATTGCGTTGGTTTAGGAATACTATCATCGAAGTGGAAGGCGTATTCGCCTGTAAGCGAGGCATTTCCACAAACTAATATATTAAAATTGAGTCCTCGCAGCAGCGTCTCTTTAAAGTTTTGTGTAAACTGAGAATCACTCTTCGCAAGGTTGATATCGTTCTTAGCTATAAAGCGCAAATATTGTAAAGTCGCTACACCCACAGGGATAGTGTCCTGAAAAAATACCAAGTAGCGAAACTGATAATTCCCTGGAGGACATCGTTCAAGCAACTGAAAATAAGGACGTTGGAAGAAAATATTATCGCTCGGCGCAGCTTCATCCCAAGTGTGCGGAACATCTGCAATAGCATCAAAAATTTGCGCTTCGTAGCCATCTAGCGATAGGTCGAAGCGATTACGATTTTTTACAGATGTCTCAAGCATATCAATACTGCCGCAAATACAAACTAGACTATTCACGAGTCTGGGTTCAGTGTTAGAAAATCAATCAAAACAGCTAGTAAACAGCCTCAAACCCAATTCGGTTACAGAAATATGACTTTTTATTGCTGATTTAACCATTCTTTGTCTGTAATCCGATAATAGACGCAATCCACATTGTAAAATCTGCCCGTTTTTATGAACTGCATCCCTAGCTTTTTCATCACATTGGTAGAGGAGGCATTGGCTGCTATGGCTACTGCGACGACTTCTTGCAATTGTATTTCCTTAAAGGCATATTCCATGATGCGTTCGCTGCCTTCGGTGGCATAGCCCTTGCCCCATTTTTCTTCGAGTAGGCGGTAGCCAATTTCGATTTCCTCGGTCTGGTCTAGATTATTTAGCACAAACCAGCCTACAAATTCGCCCGTATCTTTTTCCTCCGCAAACCAAAAGCCTAAGCCCTTATCCGCCTGTTCTTCACATATGCGAATGCGACGCTCTAAGTCCGTTTTTGCTTCTTCTCGATTTTGGGTTTTGCCCGTAATATAGCGCATCACATTCGGATTGCGCCCGAGTGCATAGATGCTTTCAAAGTCGCTTGTGCGCGGTTGTCGGAGGCGGAGGCGTGTCGTTTCTAAAATTGGAAGCATTTAGTTGAATTTGTAATGAATGAGCGATGACTCTTTGAGTTCGTAATGTACTACACAATCCTTAGTTTTTCTTCTTGTATTTTGTTAATCTTTTTTCTCCAATCTTCTCTATCTTGTTTTCTTCCACGGCTTTTTTCAAATCTCTACTTGCTGTTGAGGTAGAAATATCTTTAAAAACATTCATATAATTTTTTCGAGTAAATTCATCTTTTTTATAGGTGGTCAAGAAGTATTCAATTCTATCTTTTGAGGTAAACACCCTATTTTGAATGTTTAATAGGCTTTCCAATGATTCATAAATCGACTCTAATATGAATTCAATAAAAATCGTTGATTTCCCTTCCTTATCACTAATTGATAATACCGTATAGTAGTCCTCTTGACGCTCTTTAATTATTGTTTCAAAAGGTAAATATTCAAATACAGGATATTCTTTCATCAAGATTAGTGTTTGCCACAATCTGCCCATTCTTCCATTTCCATCTACAAAGGGGTGTATAAATTCAATTTCATAATGTACCACACTACTGCTGATT
>JAHDCQ010000412.1:0-1652 GCA_020629845.1 Saprospiraceae bacterium
CAACAGGAAAGTATTTAAACTCGACTACTTACAACTCTACTGCCTTAGCAGCTTTCATCGGTATGCTAATGCATTTTTTCTCCATATAGTTGAGCATGCGCTCCAATAAAAGGCGGGTGTCGTCATCCAATTGTTCCACTTCTTTCTTGAATACGGTATTGATGGCGTGGTCTTTAATGGCTTTAATTTCCTCTGGTACAGAGCGCATCGCACGAGTGAGTTGGCGTTGCTGATAAATTTTAGGAAATTCTGCTAAACAAGTATGTAGCAATTTTTTGGCTTTTTGTACTTCTGTAGCACGAAATGCTAGATTTTGTTTCGCTAGAGTGCGTAAGTCTTCAATTTCTACATAGGTGAGGGCATTTTGCTGCACCACTTTCTTATCCACATTATTTGGAATGGCGAGGTCTATCGCCAATTTAGCGTCTGCTTCAGCTTGTAGGAGTAGCGTGTATAATTCAGGAGTTATCACCGCCTGTGTCGCGCCAGTGCAAACAATTAAGCAATCAAAGCCACCTTTATAGCTCGAAATATGTTCAAGCGCATGCGCCTTGCCTTGTACCAATTTAGCAAGTTTTTCGGCCCGCGCTAGTGTTCTATTGAAGACTGTAATGTTAGAATACTCGTATTTTTTTAGAAATTTGCCGACCAAAGTATTCGTTTGTCCTGCACCTACTAGCAAAATGCGGGCATCTTTGGCTACCTTCATGCTACGCAATTTCTGGATGGCTAAGGAAACTATCGAGACAGGTTTTTCGCCAATGCGCGTATTGGAATAGACCGATTTGGCCGCTTGCACAGCACCATCAATAGCTAAACGAATGGCATCGCCTGTAAGTCCAAAATTGGAAGACTGCTCATAAGCTTCGCGGAGTTGGCGTAAAATTTCACGTTCGCCCACTACCATCGAATCAACAGAAGCAGCTACTTCAAAGAGGTGTTCAAGACTAGCTTCGCCCTCATAGCAAAGCAAATCAGAACCAATTTGCGCTGCATTCAAATTAGGATTGATATACTGAAAGAAGTTATATTGAAAACTCGTATCGGTTGGCTGCTTGCTTGTAAAAAAATACAATACACGATTGCAGGTGGAAAGGTAGAAAAGCTCATCGAGTTGAAAGCGTTTTTTTAGCTCTCGTAATCGCGCTTGAAGATCGGAGGAGTCCGTACATTGTACTACAAAGTTTCCAATGTTCTTTACATTGGTTTGACGATGGGTTACGGTTAAAACTTTATAATTTTCCAGCATGCAGCACCTATACATTTATAATAAAAAACACCTAAACAAACATATCGTTTGATGCCTTGCGGCAAATGTAATTGCCAGCCTTTCTACTTATGTCATAAGACTGTAAACCCCTTAAACAAAAAAATAATTTAGACATAATCTAAACAAATTTTGCGTTAATACCTTTACCAATTTTGATAAGAACACAAATGAATCTACCAAAAGATATAATACAGAAAGTAGAGCAAGATTTTGATGGACTTGAAAGAGACTATGTGCTTGGAGAATTGAACAGGCGATACAATGAAATGCGATATTTTTGGCAGGCAAGTGTCATCAGAGCAACTTTATTTTTAGCAAAAGGAAGTTTACAAGGGTTTGAAATTTGGTTAGATACCGATGATTATAGAACTATTTTGATGCA
>JAHDCQ010000412.1:1752-4044 GCA_020629845.1 Saprospiraceae bacterium
AAAACACGAGAATTGAAACAAAATATTATGCAAATAAAAAATGTATTCACCATTATATTCGCCTGCTATCTGTGCAGCGGATTTGCCCAGCAAGCATGGCAATTGGAATCGTCTACTTTAGCTAGTGCAGCGCTTCAAAAAAACATTCAACAATTTCAAATTGCGCGCTTAGATGCTAGCGTTTTGCAAACCCAACTCCAAGCCGCTCCACAGGAATTCTTAGGCAATTTTCAGCGTATACAACTTCCCCTACCTGATGGCAGCTTACAGGCATTTGATATTGCCAACTCCCCTATTATGGAAGCAGGTTTGGCACAAAAATATCCACATTTCCAGACCTACGCGGGCTATGCCGTAGCCAATAAGAGCATGAGTATGCGCTGTGGTTGGACAAGTCAGGGCTTTCATGCTTTTATGCTTTCTTCGGAGGGGGATATTTACATTCTTCCTACCGAAAAAGAAGATTTGTATATCATTTATTATGGCAAACACGAGATAGGTGGTACAAAGCCTGAGCACATGTGTGGCTTCGCAGGAATGGAGACGCAGTCCTATAAAAATGATACTAGTTACGAAGCACTACAGTCAGGCGATCAATTGCGTTTGATACGTACCGCTATTGCTACCACAGGCGAGTATACCGAAGAGCGCGCCAATGGCAATATAGAAAATGGCTTAGCCTCAGTAGTTCGTATCACCAATAATATGAACGCTATTTTCGAGCGCGATGTAGCAGCTCGCCTCTTATTAGTAGATGATAATGATCGCTTAATTTATCCTAACCCCAATACGGATCCCTATGATATTGATGCCTTCAGGATGCTCCAGCAAAATGTGGAAAACATCAATCAAGTCATCGGGCGCGAAAACTATGATTTGGGACATGTATTGGCTTTTAATATTGAAGGTGGAGTAGGTGGCGTGGCTTCTTTTGTAGGCAATTTCTGCACACAGCAAGCCGCAGCAGGCGTGTCCGCTTTTTTTGATAATGAGGCACGTCTAGTACGCACTACTGCACACGAAATAGGTCACCAATTGGGCGCTGACCACACCTGGAGCAATTGCGGAGAAGACCTCAATGAGACCCAGCGCAGCAGCAATACCTCCGTAGAGCCAGGCAGTGGGACTACGATTATGTCCTATGCAGGCGCATGTGCTGAAAACGATGTGGCGGATAGAGCTTATCCGTTCTTTCATGGCATTAGTATTCGCCAAATGAACAGCCGCTTGGACGATGCGAGTACTTGTTACCGCATCATGGAGACAGGAAATACAGAGCCGATTGTACGAGTAGATTCACCAAATGGGCTTTGGATTCCGATTAGTACGCCTTTTGAACTCATTGCTACAGCTACTGACGTAGATGGCGACGAACTTACCTACTCTTGGGAGCAGTTCGATACTGGCCCTATTAGTGAACTTGGTATTCCTATGGGCAATACCCCAACTTTTCGCGCCTTTCAGCCTACCACGCTCCCTGCGCGGGTCTTGCCGCAGCGTATTACCATCCAATTTAATAGAGAAGATGATACAGAGGTGTTGCCGACTTATACGCGCAACTTTTTGTTCAATATAGTGGTGCGCGATAATCGTAGCGGTGGTGGCGGTGTGGTGCTGAAGCCAAGCAATTTTTCAGCGACGGAAACTTCGGGTCCATTTACGGTCTTATCGCCCAATTCCGAAGATACCGTTTGGTCGGAAGGTCAAGAAGTCGAAGTCACTTGGGATGTGGCAGATACCGATATGGCTCCTGTGAATTGCGATGCGGTAGATATTTTGCTGTCTTATAATAATGGCTTTTCTTATTTAGATACCCTCGCCCATGCCGTGCCTAATAATGGCAGCGCGATAGTTAGCGTTCCTATCGGGCGTACGAATAATCGTTGTCGTCTGAAAGTTAAAGCTACGAACAATATATTTTTTGATATTTCTAATAGCTTCTTCCCTGTAGTGGAAGGCATGGTGGCAACGGACGAAACGCTAGTAAATAATAAACTAAAAGTGCTACCAAATCCAGCGAAGGATAAATTGTGGATTGCACTAGAAGATGGCACCAATGCCCCTTTACAACTGAGGCTATATGATATGAGGGGACATGTTTTGAAACAATTGCAGTCTACCAACTTAAGTAATACACAAACACTAGATGTTTCGGATGTGCCAGCAGGCGTTTACTATTTGAAGGGCGTGCAAGCTGGAAAATCCTATGTACAGAAAGTGGTGATTCAATAGTTGATGCGAACGAATACGCAATTCAATAGAGCATGTCGTACATAAAATATTTTCTTTGTA
>JAHDCQ010000044.1:0-10318 GCA_020629845.1 Saprospiraceae bacterium
AAGTGTCTCTACATCATGCTCGCGGCTATGTAGATATTCTCACTAAACACTATGCGATTGAGGTCGAATTTGCGAATAAATGGAAAAATGCGATTGGACAATCGCTATGGTACGCCCAAAATATGAACCGCAAAGCAGGCATCATTTTGGTTATAAAGCCCAATCAGAAACGCTATTACATACAGCAAATCTACTCTACTTTGCAACATAGCGGACTGAGTGATAAGATAAAAATTTGGATATATCCCGATGACTTTCAATCGCGCATTTCCGACAACGCTACAAGCCTTTATCGCATAAATATCCATAGCAATACCCGCCACCGCAAAGGCTGCCGCTGGTTCAATAGTAATCATACGCGCCCTTGTGCGGCTACTGAGGGAAAAGCCTGTGGAGTGTGTAAAGGTTGATTTGGAACACTATGTACATGGCTTTTTCATAAAAAATCAAGTCGCCTACAATCAGTGCTTTATTAGCAAGCTGTTTATTTGTTTATGTGGTTATAAAACGCTCCATAACCAGATAAACGCATAACCAAAAAGGAGTAAAAAAGTACTAACTTTTACTCCTTTCGATTTTCATGAAAAAGCCATAACACTATGTGATTTTTACGTATATAATATCAGATTCTTACGTATTTTTGCAGCGATTTAGCAAACGATAACTATGACAGAAAAAACACCAACGCCACCACCCGTACAGAAAGAAGAAAATCTTGGTACCATTATCAATGATTTTTTCTCCAATGTGGGTTTGTGGTTCAAGGATTTTGTGGATATAAAAGCAGGAGTTGATAAAGAGGGGACAATTATCGACATCAAAAAGAATATGCGGATGCGTGGGCATAGTGCATGGTTATTGATGTGTTCGATAATGATTGCCTCGCTTGGCTTGGACTTGAATTCGCCTGCGGTCATCATTGGTGCCATGCTGATTTCGCCCTTGATGTCACCAATTTTGGGTATTGGTTTAGCCATCGGTGTCAATGATCGCAAAATGCTATCGGTTTCTTTACAGCACTTTGCCGTCTCTATCGTTATTGCATTGATTACAAGTTTTTTATACTTCAAATTTACACCTTTCGGAAATGCCACGCCTGAAATAATGGGCAGAACCGAACCCACTACACTCGATGTATTAGTGGCATTTTTTGGAGGTTTAGCAGGTATTATATCAGGTTCGCGCAAAGATAAATCGAATGCTATACCAGGCGTAGCTATCGCCACCGCTTTGATGCCGCCTTTGTGTGTAACAGGCTTTGGACTTGCCAACAATAATTTGAGTATCATGGCAGGTTCATTTTATTTATTCTTCCTCAATACGGTATTTGTTGCTTTAGCTACCTATCTTATTGTGCGAATGCTGCGCTTTCCAGCGAAAGAATTTGCTAGTGAAATAGAACGTCGACGAACACAATTTTTCATTGCTTCTTTCAGTATTTTAATGATTATTCCGAGTGCATTGATATTGTCGCGAGAAATCCAGGATTTGAACTATCGCCGACAAGTGAATGAATATGTGGATAATTATTTTTCGGGTGAAACGCAATGCTTAGACTATGAAATCGAAAAATTGGATAGTACACGCTTATTGGTGCTAAAGCTCATCGGACCAAGTATTGATGAAGATTCCATAGATTTTCTAGAGCAACGTTTGCAAGAAAGGGTTAGCCTTCCTACAAAATTGAGTCTTGTACAGGATACGGATATAGACTTGGAGGAATTGGCAAAAATCCGTTCTGAAGTCACCAATGTGAAACAACTTACCGATCAATTGGAAAGTAATTATAAAAACCAAGCTGCGAATAAGGCACACTTAGACGAAGTCGTCATAAAACAAGATAGTATGCGACGCGATTCCGTTCGTTTTCAGACGATTGCAAAGGAAGCGAAAATTTTCTTAGCCGACTTGCAAAGTATGCAATATGCCAAGATGCAATCTACCGATTTTGAATCTTTTGATATGAATATGCCTACTCTTTTAGTACGATGGAAGGCTAAAAAAACAAATAGTTCAAAAGAAACAGATGAACAAAAGTTATATGAATTTGTGAAGCAAAAAGCAAAACTAGATACATTGCAAATAATTTCTTACTAATGTTGTCATAACAACTAAGTAAAATTTACCTTTGCAGCCTAATCGAATACTACAATCAAATTACAACTGACGACTCATGGATAATGTACTCATTGAGAAGAATTTAGACGCTTCATTCAAGGAATGGCGCGATAAAGAAAAAATTGCCTTAGAAGTACTTCAAATTGCAGGCGACTTGCGCTTCAATCGCGGCATCGAGCTTATTATTTTCCGCCAAGATGTGCATGATGCTCGACCAAGTGAGCTGCTAAACCACCACTTTTTAGCAGAAAAATATCTAAAAGCACCACTCGATATTGCCGCTACACTAGGCATTGCTAAAGCGATTAAGCGATTAGAAGACTTGCCACCTTGCAAAATTGACTTAGGAAAATTTGGCTTGGAATGGCAACAAGAAGCAAACTTATTTGCCAATGATTACGATAAATTCGTAGGGCAAAAACTAGGCGATTTTCTAGGAACTGAACCTAAAAATAAAGAAGCCCGTGATGTAGTCCTATATGGTTTTGGCCGTATTGGTCGCTTGGCTGCCCGCCGTATTATTGGACAAACAGCTAGTGGCGACCAATTGCGCCTAAAAGCAATCGTTATCCGTCCAAAGCTCCAAGACCGCTATGAAGAAGCTAAGAAACGGGCCGCATTGCTAGAGTCAGACTCCGTGCATGGCGATTTTCGTGGCACTATAAAAGTAGCAGATGACGGAAACGAGATGATTATCAACGGAAATCGAGTGAAGCTAATTTACGCAGCACGTCCTACTGATGTTGATTATACACAATATGGCATTAAAGATGCCCTAGTGATTGATAATACAGGTGTTTGGCGCGACCGTGAAGGATTGAGCCAACATTTACGCCCTGGTGCTACAAAAGTATTACTTACTGCGCCAGCTAAAGGCGATGTAGCGAATATCGTACATGGTGTGAATGAAGATATTGTAAATCCTGACGAGGAAAATATCTTTAGTGCAGCATCTTGTACCACCAATGCCATTGTGCCTGTGCTAAAGGTGATGGAAGATAAATTTGGTATCGAAAAAGGACATGTGGAGACCATTCACGCCTATACGAATGACCAAAATCTATTGGACAACTTCCACAAAAAACCTCGTCGAGGTAGAGGCGCACCTATCAATATGGTATTGACCACCACAGGCGCGGCGAAGGCAGTAGCAAAGGTATTGCCACACCTAGCAGGCAAGCTCACAGGCAACGCTATCCGCGTACCTACGCCTGATGTATCTATGGCGATTTTGAACCTAACTTTGAAAACGCCAACGGATGTGGACACGCTTAACGAAACGCTGAAATATGCCGCTCGACATGGCAAACTCGTAGAGCAGATCCGCTATTCAGAATCAACAGAATACGTATCTAGCAATTCTATTGGTGTGACCACTACTTCTGTGGTAGATGCACCGAGTACTATTGTATCAAAAGATGGGCTAAATGTAAATATCTACTTGTGGTACGATAATGAATATGGCTATACCTGCCAAGTAGTACGCTTAGCAAAGCACTTGACGAAAGTCAATCGCCATGCGTATTGCTAGAACTTTAGGAGGCTAACAATTAAGTCAGCCTCCTAAAATTTCAGAAATATTCCTCTAAAATTGGTTCTCTGCCAATTTTGGTGATGAATCAAGCCTATTTTTTGCAAAAGTTCGACCGTTATACTAACTCATTTTGCAAAAAATAGACTTGACCACCAAAATTATCAAAGAACGCAGAGATTTAAACATAACTCTTCTAGCAGCATTTCCCTCCGCAAGAGCGTTATTCTCAATAGTTTTCTTACTTTTGGCATAGTTTTCACATCAAGGTCTTTTATATTAAAATAAATTCAAACATTCACTTAAGTCGGTTCAGCGAATTTGCAGCAAGAATCTAGTTGATTTTTGCCATTTACCAGTCAAAGTTAAAACCGACTAATCATCTCTTTTACGTATGAAGCACCCGATATTTTCGCGCTTACTACCGCTTGTGTTATGTCTATTCGGGACATATACCATACAGTCGCAGTCTATTGATGCCCTAAAAATCAATGCCAATTTCCAGCAAAAGCCCGTGCGCGCCATACTTCAACAGCTTGATAAGGACTTACCCATTCAATTTTACTATAAAGAAAAAGAATTGCCTACTAAGGCAGTAACACATTCCTTTCAGGATGCTTCATTGGAGGAAGTGATGAAAGCACTCTTAGGCGGTACTTTGCTCAATTATATGGTGTATCGAGATTATGCCGTGATTGTCGCGCCAGGGCGAATTTTGGAAGAGGTTTATTCATCGGACTACTATCAGGGTTTAGAGAAGTCGCTTTCAGGAGAAGAAACAGTACGCGCTAATAAAATTCGACCAATTATAGTAGGTAGTATTGACCAGCTATCAGCATCAGGTTTTTCTAAAGTATCGGGTATTGTGCGAGATGAGCAAACGCGCGAAGCTATTATTGGCGCAACGCTGCAATGGACCGATTTGGATAAAGCAACGGTTACAGATGTGGATGGTAATTTTGAGTCCGAATTGCCCGTAGGCGAACATGAATTAGTGATAAATTATGTCGGCTATGAAGACCAAGTACAATTGGTGCAAGTATATAGCGACGGCGAAATCAAAATAAAACTCAGAAAAGCCGCTATCGAACTAGAAGGAGTAACCGTAACTGCTCGCAAAGCAGATGCCAATGTCGAAAATGCTCAAGTAGGACTCACACGACTGGAAATGAAAGACCTGAAAAAAATACCTGCTTTTCTTGGAAATACGGATGTAGTGAAAGGTTTGCTTTTACAACCAGGGGTCAGTTCTATCGGTGAAGGCGCAGTTGGTTTCAATGTGCGTGGTGGTGAGGTAGACCAAAACCTAATCGTACAAGATGAAGGATTCTTATTAAATTCGTCGCACGCGCTCGGTTTTTTCAGCACCTTTAATGCCGACTTAGTGGGTGGCGTTGATTTATACAAAGGAAACATCCCTGCTGAATATGGTGGACGTTTAGCTTCGGTCATGGATGTTCGTATGAAAGACGGGGATTTTAAAAATTTCCATCTCAAAGGCGGTATTGACCCTGTTACCTCGCACATCAGCTTGGAAGGCCCCATTATTCAAGATAAAGCTTCCTTTATAGCAGGTTTCCGTTCCTCTTATTCCAATTGGATTCTCAACCTATTCAATGTATTGGAAATCAAACGTAGTTCGGCTTTTTTCTACGATGCCAATGCACGCATGACTTTCCGATTAAACGATAAAAACACTATTATCTTATCGGGCTATAGCTCGGAAGATGAATTTACGTACAACGAAGAATTCGGATTTGAATACAGCACCCTCTTAGGGCAGATGATGTATAAAACGATATTCTCTGACAAACTCATTTCCAAATTATCCGTAGTGCGAAGCGATTACAAAAGCGCACGTTTCGACCTGAGTGGTGTAGATGCAGCCCAACTCAACAATGATGTTTCCTACTGGAAAGTAAAAGAACAACTTACCTTTAGTCCTGATAATAATCTCGAAGTAGATGCGGGAATTTCAGGAATTCGCTATGAAGTAGACCCAGGTAAACGCCAACCTTTTGGAGAAGATTCTGTCATTGTTCCTGCTGAGTTGGAGCAAGAAAATGGCTTAGAATTGGCGGCTTTCGGTAGTGCCAATTGGACTGTTTCGCCACGCTTTACCGTAGCAGGTGGTTTACGCTTTGCACTTTATCAGTTTTTAGGCCCGAAAACGGTCTATGAATACGAGAATGAAATCGAACCTGATTTATCGCAAACCACAGGCAACACCCTCTTCAACAAGGGCGATGTCATTAAAACCTACAGCAGCTTAGAACCGCGCCTTTCCTTACGCTATAAATTGAATACGACTTCTTCTGTGAAAGCAGGTTATAGCCGTACCGCACAGTTTATCAACCAAATTTTCAACTCAGACTCGCCTACGCCTACCAGCCAATGGCAACTGAGTACGCAATATATCGCGCCACAGCGTTCGCATAATCTATCGTTGGGCTACTTCCGCAATTCGGCAGATAACGATTGGGAGACTTCAGCAGAGGTATTTGGTCGCTATGTGGATGAGCTTTTTGATTATAAAGATTTCGCACAATTGGCGATGAATGAGCAGTTGGAAACAGAACTCCTCCCTGGCATCGGACGCTCCTATGGTCTAGAATTTAGCTTAAAAAAGAATAAAGGCGTGTACAATGGCTTCCTGAGTTATGCTTACACCCGCTCTGAACGACAAATTGAAGGCATTAATCGCGGGACTTGGTATCCAAGTAATTTTGATAAGCCACATGATCTTTCTTTGGTACTTAATTATCAACCCAATAGAAGAAATACCGTAACCGTAAACTTTATCTACGGCACAGGTCGCCCAACTACGCCACCTGTGGGCAATACCAAGTTGGAAAATGGCTTAGTGGTGCCCATTTACTCGCTACGAAATCAACAACGCATACCTGACTATCACCGCATGGATATTGCTTACACCATTGGGCGAGGCTATAAGAAAAATCAACGCTTCCGTACTAGTTGGACTATTTCTGTATATAATGTTTATGGACGTAGAAATGCCTTCTCGGTCTTCTATACACAAGGAGCGTTCCAGCAAGTTCAAGCCAATAAGTTAGCAATTTTGGGTACAGCATTTCCATCATTGACCTTTAATTTTGAAATTCTGTAAGCTATGCGATATACATCCATATTATTACTAGTAAGCATGTTCTTATTAGGCGCGTGCTTAGATAAAATTGACCTCGATGTACCCAAAGGCTTAGAGGACAGCGTGGTGATTAGAGGAGAATTGGTGAAAGGACAGCCCTCTACTCTAAATGTCTATTTGGATAGGGTATTCAATTTTGAATTGGAGAGTTTATTGCCGTTCAATGCACGTGGTGTGTTTTTAATAGACGAAGCGGGTAATCAAGTAGAAATTCCTGAATTCGGTGATGGCTTTCACACCTATACCTTCTTTCCGAATGATCCTTTTCAGGTAGAAATTGGTCGCAAATACCAATTGCGCGTTTCCACTTTTGATGGACGTGTTTTTGAGTCTGCTTTAGAAGAAATTATGCAACTTCCTGAAAAGGGCGAAATGGAATTGGATTTATCATCCATTACAGTACTAGATGATAGAGGTGATTTGGAAGAAATTCCAGTAATACAATTCTATATCAACGCGCCTGTGAATTTAAAAGATAGTGAGCAAAACGCGCGCTTACTCTGGACTCCTGAATATACTTTTCAAATTACAGATAATGGCAGCAGAGTATGTTATGTAACTAGAAATTTGGACTTTGATAATATCTTGCTTTTAGATGGTACGATATTAGAGACGGACTTTGCGACTCGTATTCCGCTTTCTAATATTCCTTTAAATTTTGAGCTAAACGAGGGTTATTACTACTCCGTCTATCAAAAATCCTTAACCAAAGGAGCTTTTGACTATTGGAATCAGACGAAACAAATTATAGAACGCACAGGGAATTTATTTGAAGCTCCCGCAGGGCGTGTTACAACCAATTTTAAAAATATTGCGGACGAAAATGACAATGTATTCGGCTATTTCACGGCTTATGCACAAGATACGATTCGTATTTATGTACCACCTGGAGAGTTTACGGAAGAGGGGAATCGCCGTTGTCCACCAAGTGTTCCGCCCCCGCCTGGTGGAGGTTGCCCAGTACCTATCTGTTGCGATTGTGCTAGTGCAGCAGGTAGTTCGATATTTCGTCCATCTTTTTGGTAAAATTATGGTACTGGCTGTGCCAGCTTAATAATAAATATTCCATGATAAAGAGATATTTTTTGTTCCTATTCGTATTGTTGGTGAGTTCCACGGCTTGCTTGGATGAAATTGGCTTAGATGTACCAAAAGGACTCGAAGAAGGACTTGTAATACGTGGTGAATTAATAAAAGGAGAACCTTCGATACTTCAAGTACGTGTAAGTAATATATTCAATTTCGATTTAAAATCGTTGGGTCTAGTTCTTTTAGATGCAGTGACGTTGATAGACGAAAAAGGTAATGAAATGGAAATCGCGCAGCGAGAGTCTACGCTTTTTCAGCATATTTTTCAGCCAAGCGATCCCATACAAATCGAATATTTTCAAAAATATAAATTGCGGGTATCCGTAGAAGATGGGCGCGTATATGAGTCCAGTTTAGAAGAATTAATCCCCTTGCCTGAGGGCGAAACAGAGTTAAAATTTGAGCCATCTACCATAGAAAGCCTCAATGATAGAGGCGAAATATTAGTAAGACCCGCTTTGCAGTTTTTTGCCAATACACCAATAAACAGACAAAATAGCGATGAAAAAGCACAGATACTCTTCACCGCCAATCGTACCTATCAGCTTACGGACTCTGCAACTGTCAATTTTCCTGATGTCTATTCTAAAGTTTGCTACATCACCACGAACTTAGATTTTGATAATCTGCACGTATTGGATGGAAAGGCATTAGAAAGCGGACAAGCGATTGAGTTTCCACTATCCAAAGTCAGCGTCGATCACGAATTCGCAGAAGGCTATACCTATACCGTTTTCCGAAAGTCACTCAACGCTACCGCTTTTGAATATTGGAATAATACCAAGCTATCTATTGAGCGTCAGGGTTTACTATTTGAGCCAGTAGTGGGACGTGTAGTGTCTAATTTTGAAAATCTAAACGACCCAAAGGATAATTCGGTCTATGGGTACTTCACAGCGCACGACCAAGACACGACCTATTTATATGTGCCGCCTATCTTTGGAGAAGAACGTCTATGTCCGCTTCCTCCACGCCGTTTTTCGCCAGAATGCCCTACTCCTTATCCTATTTGTTGCGATTGTTCATTGCAACCAGGTAGCACTACACGCAAACCTAGTTTTTGGGAGGGATAATCTAAATAACTTTAAGCATGAAAAAGCGACATATTCTAAATTATCATCTGTCAAGTATCATAAATCATCATAGAATGAGAAATTGTATTCTTTTTTTACTCACACTCTCTTATACTACTCTTAGTCTCGCCCAGACAGATGTAGGCTTACTATATGCCGAAAATTCGGACTATAATGCCGTACTCCATTTTGATAAATCATTCTATGTGACGGGCGAAATTGCTTGGTACAAATTCTATGTGCCACAAACGGAAGCCAATAAAGAAGCTATCGTAAATGTGCTAGTATCGGATAAAAATGGAGAGGTACTTGACCAATTCTATCTACAAGCCAATGACAAACGCTATATCGAAGGTTATTACAAAATTCCATTCGATTTTAAATCTGATTTTTATCGTATTTCTATGCTATCAAGCGAAGCTGATGAACAAACCTTAGCTACGGCAGTCATTCCTATTTATAATGATTTGCAAACGGCTAATGTCAAGATTACGCCTGACTCATTAGTGAATACAGAGCAAGCAACTACGGCACTAGATGATTTAGTAATAGAAGTCCAGCTCAACAAAAGTACTTATAGTCCTCGTGAAACTGTAAAGGGAAATATTGTAGTGAAGGATAAAAATGGTACACCTGTAAAAGCAAACATTTCCCTAGCAGTACAAGATGCTAGTTTAGTAGCAAATGACTTATTAATTACTGAAAATATCACTAGCTCACTTGGCAATAATGTAAGAGTAAATGGTACGCTTTTAGGGGCTGATGGCGAAGCTGTTTCAGCAAGCGTATTGGGCATGTATTCCAGTTTAGAAGACCGTATTTTCTACTGTTCAGCAGACGAAGCGGGACAGTTTGACCTTAAGCCACCTTTATTTTATGGGAAGCGTCCTGTTCAATTTATAGGCTATCAATTTGAACATAAAAGTATTGGCATCCGCATGAAAGAGCGCAAGATGCCACCAATAAATAAGGAACTCGTATTTTCAGAGTCGGTACGTGATTATTTAGCTTTGAGTCAAAAACGAAAGAAAATTTTTCAAATCTATACAGCTCTAGAAAGTCAGCTAGAAACGGAAAAAATCAAGTTAGATATACAAGATTTAGAGCCTGCCTTTACTTACATCATTGATGAATATGAATCATTTGAGTTGATGCGCGATTTCTTTGGTGAATTGATTACCCCGCTTAAATTCATTCTTAAAGAAGACAGTACCTATCGGGCAGAACTCTATAATCCATCAGGACTTTATGATGCGAATACGGTACTTTCAGGCGATCCGCTATTCATTATTGATGGCAAACTGACCCGCGATGCAGACTTTGTAGCCCGTATGGACATGG
>JAHDCQ010000044.1:10418-24430 GCA_020629845.1 Saprospiraceae bacterium
ATTATTGATGGCAAACTGACCCGCGATGCAGACTTTGTAGCCCGTATGGACATGGACTACATCGAAGAAGTGGTACTGATGTATCGTCCTGAAAACCTGCGTAAAAAATTCAAAGCAATTGGGCGAAGTGGTGTAGTGAAAATTTCAACCAACCTTAGAGATGTAAAAATTTCGGAAAAAGATGCAGAAAATGTGTTTAGCATCAATGGCTTGCAACCAAAAGCTGCATTTCCTGAATTTAAACCGAATGACATCCCTTCACAGCAGCCTTTTTTCCGCCCACAACTCTATTGGAATCCGAATATAGTGACGAACGAAGGCGGAAATGCTGATTTTCTATTTTATCAATCGGACGATGTGAGTACGTTCAATCTACAAATCGTAGCACAAGGTACAGATGGAAAATTTGGAACAACTACAAAGTCGTATAGCGTAAGAATAAAGGAATAAAGGAATAAAAAGTGACGTGCTGTTTACAAAAGCAGCACGTGCTCTTGCCTCCAAGCAATATTTTCAGCTACTTTGTGTTCGAGTTTTAGAAATTGTGGAGACGCGCAAAGAATTATGGAGAACAAACAAATAATATGTTGCTGAAAGAGATTATCACATCTTTGATGGAAGACGCTAAATTGTATTTGCATCAAATAGATGATACCCAATATACTAGTACGATTCCAATCTTATCCCATTCTACCATTGGACAACATACTCGACATTTCATTGAATTTTTTCAATGCCTATTGCAACAAGTACCAAAAACTATCATTGACTATGATAAACGAATTCGTAATACAGTAATAGAAAGTAATCCTGCTGCTGCTATTCAAGCCATTGACCATATCCTAACACAATTGCCAGAACAAACTCCCGAAAAAGAAATTACTTTAATCTCTGATTATGGCATTGAATGTGCTAACTGCGTGGAAGTAAGTACTAATTTTCGGCGCGAATTAATCTACAATATTGAGCATACCATTCATCATTTAGCCATTATTAAAATTGGTTTACTATCCATTGCACCTGAGATTGTACTACCAGCACATTTCGGAATTGCGCCTTCTACCGTAAAGCATCAGCTTAAAGCAGTAGCATCCGCCTAATATGAGTAGTTGGCGTAACATACATACGCGCCCAAGAGTATTACGCTATACACGTTGGGAGTACTTTCCTATGTGGTTGGCGAATATTCCTTTGGTGTTCATCTGGCTATTTTACGCTTTGCGTTCAGGGAAAGCTATGTTTTTCACCAATGTCAATCCAGCTATTGATACAGGCGGCATGTTTGGAGAATCCAAGATGGATATACTCCGACAACTACCTCCTGAATTGCTCCCGACTACCGTTTTCATACCAACTAATACGCCTTTCCAATCCATTATAGAACAAATCAATAATGCCGCTTTGAGCTATCCTATCATTGTAAAACCTGATGTAGGAGAACGTGGACAAGGTGTGCAGAAAATCCAAAATGAAACGGCTCTAAAGACCTATTTTAGCAAAGCAAAAGGAGATTTCATTATCCAAGAATTTTTGGACTATCCTATAGAAGTAGCTATTCTTTATTACCGTTTTCCTGATGAACAGAGGGGACATATTCCTTCTTTTTGTATCAAAGAATATTTGAAGGTAAAGGGAGATGGTATATCAAGTGTGAAGGAATTAATGGCAAAAAAAGCCCGTGCCAATCTTCAAATTGAGCGTTTGAGCCAATTAAAACCCAATTTACTACAACAAATCCCTCAAAAAGACGAAATCGTGGAGCTAGAACCGATAGGAAATCATTCGCGTGGCACGATGTTCTTGAATGGAAATGCACACATCAATGCCGATTTAATTCAAATTTTTGATACGATTAGCCACCAATTAGAAGGCATTTATTATGGACGTTTCGATATAAAATGTGAAAGTATAACAGCTATGCAAGCAGGGCGTGATTTTAAAATCATGGAACTAAATGGCATCGCGGGGGAAGCCGCACACATTTATGACCCTAGCTATCCTATCTGGAAAAAATATCGCGATGTTTTCAAATGTTGGCAAGCTATTTTTAGAATTAGTAAAATGCAACGCAAGCAGGGCTTCAAAGCAATGCCTTTAAGCGAAGGCATTAGAAAATTTCGTATTTATCAAGCCAAAATAAAACACCTCCAATGAGCGCGCTGCTTCCGCTCTTTCTAGGAGCTAGTTTGAGTTTCATAGGCTCACTTCCACCAGGGATAATTAGTATGACGGTGGTAGAAAACACCCTTCAAAAAGGATTACGAGCTGCGCTGGCACTCGCTTTAGGAGCAGCTTTAATAGAAGGGCTACAAGCTTTATTAGCCTTACAATGTGCTGGCATTCTGTCCGATGAACGCACGAAGAGCATGATTCAAATTATAGCCATAATACTATTTTCAGTCTTAGGATTTTACAGTTTTTATTTGGCACAAAAAGGAAATAAAGACACGCTCAGTTCGCAGATACAATTACCTCAATTCTGGAAAGGAGTTACGATTAGTCTATTCAATGTATTAGCAATACCGTATTGGTTAGTCAATGGAGCTTACCTCGACAGCTTACATTTAATGGATGCTAGCCATACTTGGATCATTTGTTTTTGTATAGGCGTTGCTACGGGTACTTTTCTATTACTACTGCTCTATGCCCGTTTATCGCAGCGTATATTGAATAATATTCAAGAAGTCAATAAGTGGACAAATGTTTTTCTTGGTGTAGTATTTTTAGTCTTGGCCATTGCTCAGTTTTGGCAGTTTATTCCATAAAACATCCTGGCAAACATCTTGCGTTAGTAATTAACGAAAAACAAACTAGTCTTAGATTTAAATTAATTCTTACATTTGCACACTAATTTTGACACACTAGATGTTTTGTTTTAATTATTAATAAAACATTCGTCCCAAATCGATTTAATTACGCTATTAACATGTCTGTAATCACACCAAAGTCGGAGAAGTTTTTAACTAAATATTTGAATAATGCTTCGCCGACTGGCTTCGAATCTTCGGGGCAAAAAATTTGGCTAGAATACTTAAAACCCTACATTGATACTTGGGACTCTGATGCATATGGCACGGCTTATGGCATCATCAACCCTGACAAAGACTTCAAAGTAGTTATAGAAGCTCACGCAGATGAGATTTCGTGGTTTGTAAATCATATTTCGGAAGACGGTTTTTTGAAAGTTATTCGGAATGGCGGCTCCGACCATATGATTGCACCTGCCAAGCGCGTAAACATACACACTCCTAAAGGCATTGTGCAAGGGGTATTTGGCTATCCTGCCATTCATACGCGCCGCGACAGTGACCCTAAAGCGCGACCAAAAGTTACCAATCTTTTTGTGGATGTGGGCGCAAGCAATAAAGAGGAAGTCCTTGAAATGGGGATTCATGTAGGCTGCGTAATGACCTTCACCGATGAGTTAATGACGCTCAACGATCGTTGGTATGTGGGGCGAGCATTGGATAATCGTATGGGCGGCTTCTGTATTGCGCAAGTAGCTCGCATGCTGAAGGAAAACAAAGTCAAACTCCCTTACTCGCTTTATATAGTCAATTCCGTACAAGAAGAAGTTGGGCTGCGTGGTGCAGAAATGATTACGCAAACTATTCGCCCAAATGTAGCGATTGTAACGGATGTGACCCACGATACTGGCACACCGATGATGAATGCTAAAGATTTAGGTGACATTAAAGGAGGCAAAGGCCCTTCTATCACCTATGCACCATCTATACATTATAAAGTACTCGACCTCATCATAGAAGCCGCTACAGAAAATAAAATTCCTATTCAGCGCGAAGCCTCTTCACGTAGAACAGGTACCGATACCGATGCTTTTGCCTACTCTAATGGTGGTGTGCCGTCAGCACTGATTTCCATTCCGTTGCGCTATATGCACACTACGGTAGAGATGGCACACAAGGAAGATGTGGAAAATGTGGCACGGCTAATTTATGAAACGCTACTTAAGATTAAGCCTAAAATGAGTTTTAAATACCTTTAGGCATTTCTGACTTGAGTTGGGTAAGAAAAATAATAGACCTCATTCTCTATAGCAATTTTTGGATTGCAGTAGGTGCATTGGCTTTATGTTTACAAACAGCGCATCTACTGCAATTAGAATTGCCGCCTGCCTTACTATTTTTCGTGTTTTCATCAACGCTTTTCCTATATGCGCTACATCGAATAGTAGGACTACAAAAAGTAAAACCCTTTCAGGATAAAGGACGCTATCTCGTTATCTCTACCTTTAGAAATCATATCATTATTTATGCTGCTTTGGGTGGGCTTGCTGCATTTGTAAGTTTTTGGTATTTAAATTGGAATGTACAATTGGCACTCATCATCCCCGCTATACTCTCCTTAGGCTACGTTATTCCTGTGCTAACTGGCAATAAACGTTTCCGCGATGTCCATTTTGTAAAAATTTTCATGATAGCTCTTGTTTGGGCAGCCATAACGGTCTTATTACCTACACTAGAAGCAGATATTCCATTACATGCATCAATCATGTGGATGTTTTTGGAACGGGCTAGTTTCATTTTTGCCATTACCATTCCTTTCGATATTCGAGATTTAAGCATTGATGAGCATACTGCTGTAAAAACTATTCCTAGCACCTTTGGTATTCCAAAAAGCAAGCTATTAGCTGTGAGCCTATTGGGATTTATGCTCCTATTGGCTTACCTAAATGTACAGTCGGGAGTATACAGTCCAAATACACTAATCGCTCTAAGCTTATCTGCATTTTTAAGTAGTGCCTTAGTCTACTATTCTGATAAGATTTCGCACGATTACTACTTCACGGGGCTAATAGATGGGATGATGTTGGTGCAATACTTGCTGGTATTCCTACTGCTTTAATCGAAAGACCGACGATTTTCGTCTATAAAACTTCTCATTGGCTTGGCGTAAAGCACAGTTTTGGGGCTTAAAATTTCATTCATTTTTTTCATAACTATTTAGAGTAGAGAGCAGAGACCGTCCTTTGGACTGAGAGAACAGAGAATTACAAGCATTTTTTCTTTTCTCTTTAGTAGTATTTGGAATATCCTGTCTCTCTTCTCTGCTCTACTAGATAGTTACATTTTTTCATAAAAGCCTAAAATCATGAGTGCTTATATTTATGAAAATCGGAACACCAAGTCTTTTTACACAATGGCTTGGATTGCCTTTGCGGTTGCTTTTCTAGGCATGGGTGCAGGGCTATTTTATTTGGAAGCGGACTTTGCAGTAAAAGGATTTCTAGCAATGTCCTATGTATTCAGTATCACTTCTTGCTTTACGGTAGCAAAAGTGGTACGCGACAAACATGAAGAAGATAAATTCATCAACAAGGTGGAAAGTGCAAAAACCGAAAAATTCTTGACCGAAAATAGTAACGTATAGCACACTTTCTTCATAAAACACAATAGCCGAGTCAAATATGCTTCGACTCGGCTATCTTATTCTCGTATTATTAAACAATCCTATTGCTTAATCAATTTCTCTGTGCGAATCACTTCACCCTCTATCGCAATACTCACAAAGTACGTACCTGCGGTAAGCGACGCGCCTAGGCTTACTACCTGAGTAGAACTTACTGCTTGCTGCTGTACCAATTGTCCTAATATATTGTAAATACGCAGTTCTACTTTCGATACACTTCTTGGAAGTTGCAGATGAATGCGCGCATTATCTGTAAATGGATTGGGTAAAACATCCAATTGTACTGCTGCTGCCAGAGTTTCATTTACATTGCTTGGCATATCATCTATTACTGAAAAGGCATCTAAACCCGCTTCTAATAAATGCCCCTCACCTAAATCACCTGTTTCGACGATAAGGCGCATATTATCTGTTAGTGGTAAGCCTACATCATTCAAAATAAAAGCGGAACTGCTCCATAATCCCAATGGCTCATTAATGGTTTCTAGCACCACTTCATCCGTGCCATTAGAAAGACGAATCTCTAGCTGGTCATCTGGTGTGCCATTGCCTCCACCATTCATAAACCATCTGTAGTAGGATAAGATAGGTGCATTATAGTTAGTCAAATCCATTGGTGGCGAAGTCAGTATAGTGCTGCCATCATCCACGTCATCATCACCAGCACCGCCGCCGCCATTGCCAGTTACATAACAACTATTGCCTATATCTGCTGCAAAATCTTGGCCTGGATTAAAGGTGAATTGCCCAAAACCAGTACCAATTGGTTCGCCAAGTTCCCAGATGCCTGTGCTTGCATCACTTTCTACAGTCCAACCTAAATCAAGCGCGAAATCATCCTGATAACCCGCTTCTAGACGATAAGATAAGCCTTCGCTCGCCCCCTGAGCAATGGTACTAGTTGCATGTAAATACCCCCATGCACCTACAATTACTTGATAATTATCTTCTACCACATCTGCAAGATTAAATTGTCCATTTTCATCCGTAAGCGTATTGTAAGTAATATTTTCGCTAACAATAGCTACTTGTGCATTTGCGATAGGATTGCCACTAGCATCGGCTACCGCCTGTCCAGAAACAATAAAGCGTCCAAGTGGTTCTAATTCGACTTCAAGCTCTGTAACTACTCCATTCGCTAAGTCTACTTGCATCACTTTGTCCTCAAAGCCGAATTTAGAAAACACTACATCAAATGTACCTGCTGTCACTTGTCCAGTAGCGAATGCTCCATTTAAATCAGTAGTCTTAAAATTAGAGTTATCCGAATCAATAGCCACTTCTACATCCGATAGCAAGGCACCTGTTTCTGCATTTTTTACTAGACCTTCTAAGTAGCAAGCTCGTTTATAATCAGGTCTAAGTACGAATAGTCCATTGTCTCTATCAGAGCCTAAAATTAGACCAGAAGGCAAAAAGGGATACGCTCCCCAACAGCCACTAAAGCCACCGTCACCTCCTTGATAGGTATCATAGCTACCTACCTCTATCATATTAGAAGGGCGCGAAGCATCCACAATCACTACACCATCTGTGTAATGAGAAGTGATTAAATAATCGTTCAATACATGTGTATTGTGTGGTACTACACCCCTTCCTACCGTTGCTCCAGGACGAAACTCATCCAATAAGCGAATATTATCATAATCCGATATATCATAAGCCGCGGTAGGTGCATCTGCACGTTCATCCGTTGTGAAAATGGTATTGCCATCGTCTGATAGCCAAGCATTATGCGTAAACTGAAAAGGAGTCTCTTGTGAAGCAAGTAATACAGGATTTGATTTATCACTTACATCCATAATAGAGAAAGACCCTTGGTAAATATCAGAGCCATACAGCAAATTATCTCGCGCATACACATCATGTGCATAGCGTGCATCACTTTTACCCACGTAGATAGGATTGCCAGGATCAGAAAAGACATCTACAAAAATCGGGCCGCCTGAATTCACATCACATCCTGCCAAATATGCATATCCAGACTCATCTATGTAAAGATTGTGACAAGTTGTCAGTTGTGCAGAGTCTAATTCAGGAATCACAGGAGACCAATAGTAGTAAGACATGCTATCAGGTAGCATAGATAAATCCATCACTAGCAGTCCATCATCAGATTCATTAATAGTATAAGCATGTTCGCCCCATGTTTTCATATCTCTCCAAGTCGAACTTGGACCAGGTGCAAAAGCAACTTCTTCGGGTTGCGCTGGGTCTTGAAGGCTCACCACAGAAACTCCTTCTTGCAAACCTACTAGAGCATACTCTGTGCCATCAGGTGCGACATAACCCCATACATCATTTACACGCATTTCATAGTCAAAATTGGAAACTAAAGTGGTATTTAGTTGAGCAAAACCAGCATATGCTATACCAAGTAATGCTATGACCAAAGCAAATTTCTTCATGTTTATGTTTTATTTGATTGCGATGTTTTATTTTATATCTACAACAGCAAGTGTAAATCGGCTTACACAGGACAAATCACCTGCCTCATCGCGAATTTCTATATTCCAAACTTGTATATTTCGTCCAATACGAACAGGGCGCGCAGTTGCTGTTACGATACCACTTCGTACCGCTTTCAGATGATTTGCATTAATCTCCACCCCTACAGTTGTTTTATTTGTAGACTCGACACATAGAAGTCCTGCGACACTACCTATTGTTTCCGCAAGCACAACTGATGCGCCCCCGTGTAACAAACCCATTGGTTGTTTATTTTGCGGCTTCACAGGCATAGTGGCCATGATATAATCATCACCATATTCTGTAAACTCTATATCTAAATAGCCAGGCATACAATTTGTACCGAAACTATTAATTGCCTCTAGTGTAAATTCCTTCTTCCAAATTGCCATAGTTTTTAAATTGCTGCGCGAATATAAGATTTATTTATGCTATTTTTTGCGGAATTGGAATGGCTTTAATGTCGGCAAGAACGCATCTTCAAACTAAAAATAAATTTTCATGCAACTGAATAGCTAACGAATTGTTGATTAGCTATCAAGCTAAGGCGTTCGTAATTATTTGGTAAAATATATCGTTCTGCGACAAATTCCGTGGACGAAGGAAAAGCAAGCACAAAAACGTCTTATTATATAGTGTTGGGATTGCTTTTCCTTCGGCTTCGTCACGGGATTTGTCGGATAACCAAATATATAATGCAGTCAATTTACCAATTTTGGCAGACCGACGGATTAAATCAAGTTTGGCATTATTTTTTCTTTATAAAACTTCACTAGTGTTCGACCAAGTATGAAATGACGGGTAGCTTGCGTGTGTTTTTTTGCTAATCAAGGCGGAGGTTTGTGCGTTTAACTGGTTAAATAAGCAGTTCTCCAACGCAGAGTAGTGAAAAAAGACCGACCATAGATTACCCGACATTTCATATTTGGTCGAACACTAGGACAATTTTGCCAAAATTGGTAAGTAAGAAAATGTGATTTTAATAAGCTATTTTGCTTAATAGAATTGAAAATCAATACGTTTATTTACTAATTTTTGTAAAGGTATTTGGTAAAAGTTGCGAACTATACGTTAAAGCTTTGTATTAATGCCTGATTTGTACTATAATTGTTTGGCAGTTTGAAGGATATTTAAAATTTAGAAGTAAAAAAAATCTAAGCATTAAACATCCGAGCATCCAGATAACTTAACATTACAGCACTCATAGTAATAATGGATAGAAATAATAAACGATTCTCGCCCGAAGTAAAGCAAGTCATCCGTAGAAGTAGAGATGTGGCTTTGCAATTGGGGCATGATTATATCGGCACAGAACATCTTCTATTAGGTATCATGGAAGATGGTGAAAGTCTTGCCGTTCGCGTTTTTGAATCTTTAGAGGTAGACCTTCCTAATCTGAGGAATACGGTAGAAGACTCTATTCAAAATCGCCGCCGTGCTACTAGCGTGAGTAGCAATAATATCGGCAATCTTCCCCTTAATAAACAAGCCGAAAAAATATTGAAAGTTACTTTCTTAGAAGCTAAAATGCTGAAAAGCGACCTTATAGCTCCTGAACATTTAGTGCTTTCTATTTTGAAACATAACGAAAATACAGCTTCTCGTATCTTAAATCAATTTGACGTGGACTACGATGTATTCCGCACCGAATTGGATTATGTGCAACAAGAATCTGATTATCCGCAAGCAGGTGGCACAAACCCTGATTTGTATGCACAATCAGATTCAGAAGACCCATTTGATGAGGAAGAACAAAGAGGGAGTGGCAACTATTCGCAGTCAAGAGGCAAGTCCAATAAGTCACGTACCCCTGTACTCGACAATTTTGGACGCGATATTACCAAATTGGCAAGCGAAGGCAAACTCGACCCTATCATTGGACGTGATACAGAAATAGAACGCGTATCGCAGATATTGAGTCGCCGCAAGAAAAACAATCCAATTCTTATTGGTGAGCCAGGGGTAGGTAAAACTGCTATTGTGGAAGGCTTGGCACTTCGCATCAATCAGAAAAAAGTACCACGTACGCTATTCAATAAGCGATTAGTGATGCTAGATTTAGCAGCATTGGTGGCAGGTACAAAATATCGTGGACAGTTCGAGGAGCGCATGAAAGCCATTATGAATGAGCTTGAAAAATCGCGCGATGTGATTTTGTTCATTGATGAAATTCACACCATTGTAGGTGCAGGTGGCGCGACAGGCTCGTTGGATGCTTCCAATATCTTTAAGCCTGCCTTAGCACGTGGTGAGTTACAATGTATCGGAGCATCTACACTAGATGAATACCGCCAGCACATTGAAAAAGATGGTGCATTGGATAGACGTTTCCAAAAAGTAATCGTGGATCCACCGTCACCAGAGGAAGCAAAGCATATTTTGGAAAATATCAAGCCAAAATATGAAGAATTCCACCATGTAGAATATACAGATGATGCGATAGCAGCTTGCGTGAGCTTAAGCGATCGCTACATTACGGATAGATTCCTTCCAGACAAGGCGATTGATGTATTGGATGAAGTGGGCGCACGCGTACACTTGAAGAACATCAATGTGCCAAAGCATATTGAGGAGCTGGAACAGAAGATTGAGGAAATCAAGGAATCGAAGAATCAGGCGGTAAAGAATCAGCAATACGAACGTGCTGCTGATTTGCGCGATAATGAATCGAAACTTGTTCGCCAACTTGAATTTGCTAAGGTAGAATGGGAAGAAGAGTCAAAGACTAAGCGTTATCCTGTTGATGAAGACGATATTGCAGAAGTAGTGTCTATGATGACGGGCATTCCTGTACGTCGAGTAGCACAAAGCGAAAGCAAGCGATTGGTAAAAATGTCAGATGATATCAAGAAAGTTATCATTGGGCAGGATGAAGCAGTACTAAAAATCACCAAAGCGATTCAACGAAATCGCGTAGGTTTGAAAGACCCAAGCAAACCTATTGGCTCGTTCATCTTCCTTGGCCCAACAGGTGTAGGTAAAACGGAGTTAGCTAAAGCATTAGCCCGCTATATGTTCGACTCAGAGGATGCACTCATTCGCATTGATATGAGTGAATACATGGAGAAATTCTCTGTGAGCCGTTTAATTGGTGCACCTCCAGGCTATGTAGGCTATGAAGAAGGTGGTCAATTGACTGAAAAAGTTCGTCGTAAGCCATACTCTGTGGTGCTGTTAGATGAAATTGAAAAAGCACATCCTGATGTCTACAATATCCTGCTACAGGTATTGGATGATGGACAATTGACGGATGGTTTGGGTAGAAAAGTAGATTTCAAAAACACTTTGATTATTATGACTTCTAATATTGGCGTTCGTCAATTGAAGGACTTTGGTCAAGGGGTTGGATTTGCTACAAAGGCGCGCCAAACATCGGCAGAAGAGCATTCTAAAACGGTTATTCAAAATGCTTTGAAGCGTACCTTCTCGCCTGAATTCTTGAATCGTATTGATGATGTCGTTATCTTCAATAGCTTAGGCAAAGAAGAAATCTTCAAAATCATTGATATTACCTTACGCGACTTATATAAGCGTTTGGAGAATATGGAATACCAATTGGTACTTTCGGACGAAGCAAAGAACTTAGTGGCAGAAAAAGGTTTCGACCCGCAATTTGGGGCACGTCCATTGAATAGAGCGATTCAGAAATATATCGAAGATCCATTGGCGGAGTTTATTTTAAATGAAAATCCACCAGAAGGTACTGTACTAAAAGCAGACCTAAATGAGGAAAAAACAGCCTTAGTAATCGCGCTAAAAGAAGAAGTTAATACAGATGTAGAATAAATTATTCTAAATCTTTTTCATTCAGCCCAAGATTTAATAGCTTTGAAAGAAAATAGAAGCTCTTAAGTCTTGGGCTTCCTTTTTTGGAACTTTTTACCCAAAACAATCATTCATAGTAATGAGACAAATTCATTTTTTTAATAAACATAAATTAATTGGCAAGAAGACATAAAAGAAATTTCAACAGAAAAAACGACGATAAATATCGTTATAGAATTAATGATAACATTCGTATTCCTGAAGTTCGTCTAGTAGGGGACAATATCGGTGAAATCAGCGAAAAACTAGGGGAAACCATCGAACCAGGCACCATTTACCCTACTAAGCGTGTGAAGCAATGGGCGCAAAAGGCAGAATTGGACTTAGTAGAAATATCTCCTAATGCAAAGCCACCTGTTGTTCGAATTATCGACTACAAAAAATTCTTGTACGATAAGAAAAAGAAAGATAAAGAACTAAAAGCTAAAACCGTCAAGACGGTTATCAAGGAAATCCGCTTCGGTCCGAATACGGATGACCATGATTTCGAGTTCAAGCTACGCCATGCGAAAAGCTTCTTAGAAGAGGGGGCAAAGGTAAAAGCTTACGTGCATTTCAAAGGTCGTACTATCGTATTCAAAGATAGAGGACAATTGCTCTTGCTCCGCTTCTTGAAGGAACTAGAAGAATATGGTAGTGCAGAAGCCTTACCTAAAATGGAAGGCCGTCGGATGATAGTGATGGTATCTCCCAAAAAGAAGAAAGGATAATAGCACAGCGAGGAGCTTACATATAAGTACTCAATGAGTGCATGAAAGAATGGTGAATGAGTGAATAATTATAGATTTCATTCGCTCATTCAGTCATTACATATTCACTCATTCTTACATGTCGTATAGCTCCTCATATTCAAAGGGCACAGCAATTTCCTGCCCCAACACCTCTACATTTATCGCGCCTTCCAGCTTGATAGTGGCTTGCTTTTTATTGGTCAATTGTTTGAGTAAGCCTCCTAAATTGCCTAGTACCTTTTTTGTAGGAATTTCAATATTAATCGGCAAAGCAAAGTCCGCATTGGCAGGTATTTCTGTTTCCAATTGCTCCCGTATCGTACTCACCTCTTCCCCATCAATATAAGCTTTCGCTCGAACGCCTTTCACCTGTAACGTTACCGAATTGGGATTGTGGTAAATCGCATCGGCTTTCAGGGTGATATTTTTCTCTTGAAAGGAAATGGCACTTAGTTGTAAATTTTCGATGCGCTTGAAGGAGACTTCTTTTGGTACGGAACAAGCCGTAAGTATTCCGAATGCCAATAGATATATCAAATATTTCATAATTTCAGTTTTATCTTCAATTCGGCAGCGATTTCATCCATGCGTATTCGCTGCGATTTCTTAAAATGTCGCGCTCGGTCGTAGCGAAAGCCAAAACCATCGCCTATAAAGCGTGGAAAAACATGCAAGTGAAAATGAAAAATCTCCTGCCCTGCGGCTTCGCCATCTGCTACGAATAGATTCACGCCATCACAAGGTATATTGGATTTTCTTAAAGCCACATTCATCTGCTGCGCGAGTTGCATAGCATGTTGTAGTGTCTCGCTATTTACCGCCCTCATTTCCGAATTATGAACTTTCGGAATGATAAGCAAATGGCCTTCATTCACAGGGTATAAATCCACAATGACGATGACTTTTTCATCTTCATGGATGATGCTGGCGGGTAATTCCCGATTTATGATTTGGCAAAAAGTGCAGGATTCGTGTGGCATAACTTACTTTTTCAAAATTATCTATTTCATTGTAGAAGGCTTCGCCCTTGCTTTGCTCGGAGGCTAAAGCAGCCTTAATTTCTTATACAATTAAGTGTGCATTTGGAAGCTCCAAAATGCTGTGGATGATGCTTTGTGTTTGTAGTGGTTTGTTCATGACTATAGTATGATTATTACTCGTAACTATATGAGTTTCTTTTGGATTCAAACTAAAAAACCCCCCTCCACAAAGAACGTAGAGAGAGGCTATCCCAAAAACCGATTACATCTTATACATACGAACAACAGCCATACACTAGGTATAGCATGTCATAATGTTAGTCTTATATTTCTTGGAAATGAAAAGTGGTATGGTGGATGTATAATTCATTAATTTGTAATCTGTTAATAGGATGTTTTTAACTGACGTACTCTAAATATGGTGCTAATATATGGGGTTTATCCTAAATTATAAAGAATAACATTAATATATTTAAAAAAAACTTTATTTGAAGGATTTCGCAATTAATAACCTGCCTAGAATAGCGTAGGATTTTTTAGCTTAGTCAAGGCGAAAAACGTAGGCATACCGATTGCT
>JAHDCQ010000413.1 GCA_020629845.1 Saprospiraceae bacterium
GATTCTTTCAAATGCCTGAAATAATCCGAGAAGATAGAGCGCGCTATCATTACTTTCATAATTTCATTCGTGCCACCATAAATGCGTTGTACTCGTGCATCGCCATAGGCGCGTGCAATAGGATATTCCCAAATATAGCCATAGCCACCAAAGAGCTGTAAGCACTCATCTATCGCGTCGCATTGCATATCCGAAGCATAATATTTTGCCATCGAAGCTAACTCAGGCGTGAGTTTATGTTCGGCTTGTAGTTGCGTACATCTATCCACAAAAGCAGTCGTAACTTCCAGTTTAGTCGCCACCTCTGCCACTTTGAATTGGGTGTTTTGAAAACCACAAATCGGCTGCTTGAAAGCGGTACGCTGCTGCGTATACTCCACCGTTTTTTCCAATGCACCGCGCACCGAACCAATCGCAGAAAGCGCGATAGTGAGGCGTTCGCGGGGCAATTCGGTCATCATGTAGATGAAACCTCTACCCTCTTCGCCGAGCAGATTTCCTTTTGGCACTTTCACATTATCAAAGAAAAGTTCGCAAGTGTCACTCGTCTTCAATCCCAATTTTTTGAAGGGCTTTCCTTTTGTGAAACCTGGAGTGTCCGCATCCACTATGATTAGACTTACGCCTTTAGCACCGATATGCTTGCTCGTTTTGCAGGCTACAATACAAAAATCAGCAGAATACCCAATCGTGATAAAAGTTTTGCTACCATTGATAATGTAGTGGTCGCCCTTATCTTCTGCAAAAGTTTTGATGGCTTGTACATCGCTGCCCGTGCTAGGTTCGGTCATGCCTAAGCTACCAATCAATTCTCCAGAAACACATTTAGGCAAGTATTTCATCTTCAAGTCCTCGCTGCCATATTTATGGATATAAGGAATCACAATATCCGAGTGCATCGAGATAGCAGGCGCGAATTCTCCAAAGCGCGATTGCTCTTCAATCACCATAGCCGAAAACGAAAAATCTAAGCCCATACCACCATATTTCGGCTCAAGGTCAATACCCAATAAGCCTAATTCCCCCGCTTTCAACCAGACTTCGCGGTCGCAATAGCCTTGTTCTTCCCATTTTTCACGGTGAGGCATCACATGATTTACGCAAAACTGCTCAATGGTTTGCTTAAACATTTGATGTTCCTCCGTGCCATATACTGCGCGTGGCAGTTCGTAATTTTTTTGCATCGTTTTTTTGTATTTGTATATCTGAATGCTTTCAGACTATGCCGCGTTTTGTTATCAATGATACAATGTGATAATGCTACAGTATTTTTCCTATTATCGCATTATCACATTGACGCATTATATTATTAACATTCACTTTACATCCAAAGTACTTTATCCTTAGCCTCATGCCAAGCTTCATATTTAGGCTGATACAATTCATCCAACTTCCAACGCTTTACTTTCAATGTAGGTGTAAGAAAGCCGTTGGCATCCGTCCAAGCATTTTGGTCAATAATAGCAGTGGAAACATGCTCATATCTCGCACCTCTTGCATTTACTTCTTTAATGCTTTCGAGTATGGATTGTTCCAATGTTGCTTTATCAGCCGCTTGCCCCATTTCTGATAAATTCAGCAGAGCAATCGGCTGTGGAATTCCTAGTCCAGCTACACAAACTTGCTCAATATAGTCGTTTTTCATAAAAATTTCTTCCATAGGATTTGGCGTGATATAGCTTCCTTTTGATGTCTTGAAAGCATCTTTTACACGTCCTATCACACGGAGATAGCCCTTATCGTCTACCGTACCTCGGTCGCCAGAGTGTAGCCAACCATCCGCGTCTATCACTTCGGCAGTTTTTTCAGGATTTTTATAGTAGCCCGTCATCATATAAGGGCTTTTCATCAGTATTTCGCTTGTTTCTTCATCAATTTTAACTGCTGCTCCAGGTATCACCTGCCCAACGGAATCCGTAGGAGAATCCAAGGCAGGACTATTCGTGAAAGAGCCACACACTTCCGTCATCCCATAAGCTTCCACAAGATGAATACCGAGTTTTTTAAAAAAATCTTTGATGAAAGCAGGCGTAATAGCCGCCCCCGTAGCTGCTACTTGCAAGTCGCGCATACCTAGTGCCGTACGAATTTTCTTTTTGATAATTCCAGAAATAATTGGAATTTTCAGCAGCATATCCAATCGCTCTTTCGGAAATTTGGCAAGTACGCCCATATAGAACTTTGTCCAAATACGCGGTACAGCAAAGAGTAGAGTTGGCTGTGTATCTTGTAGGTTTTTGGCGAAGGTATCCAAACTTTCTGCAAAAGACATCGAGCCACCAAAGGCCAAAGTAGCACTTTCAACCGCTACTCGCTCTGCAACATGGTTCAGTGGCAAAAAAGACAAGCAGCGCAGCTCTTTGATATGTTTCATGCCTATCCAATCATTTTCGTATTCATCATACATAATACGACCAGGGGTTTTGTGCAGATGCATTACGCCTTTTGGCGTTCCTGTAGTACCAGAAGTAAATTTGATGGTCCAAAGATCATCGCCATTCGGTTTGTAGTTATCATCAGCAGGTATAGTATTCGCAATTAAGTCATTCCAATCTTCACCTACTGTAATCCTTGCATTCCCGTCGTAATGTGGAAATTTGACTACATGCATACCAGTTGGAATTGCAGCGGATTTATCGCCCCATTCATCTAGCTTTCCTACAAAAAGTGCCTTTAAATCACTCAAGCCAATCACTTGGGCAAGCTGCTGTCTTGGCAAACTTGCATAATAAGGAACGGATACAAAACCGCCCATCATAATTGCCAAATCTGCCAGAATCCAATGGTAGCAATTTTTAGAAAGTATGCCTACATGATCGCCAGCTTTCAAGCCTTTCTCTCGGAGTGCCGTTGTTATTTTACGCGCCTCCTGCCCTGCTTGGGCATAGGTTAGCGTATGCCAATGCTCCCCCTTTGGTTGGCGTAAAAAGACTTTATCAGGCGTTTCCTTTTCCCAATGATAAAAGTATTCAATTAAAGAGTTGACTTTTTTCGTGATGATAGACATACTTTCTAGTTATAAATAGCAACACCAAATATTATTCTGAATAAAAATCAAAAATAACAATCAATTATGGAATTATTGATTTTATCGCAAAAAAAATAATGGGTAAAAAACTAGCGATCGTATATAGCTATAGTTCTAGAGAGTTGACTCTATGATTAGATTTTTGATGGACATGTAAAAGAAAAACAAACTTTTTTTTGTCTAAAACTATTTTTTTACAATTCAATTGGAAATAAATGCTATTTTTTGAAATAAAATTTCATTTTTTTGCTTAAAATCGCATTCGAGAAATAATAGACCATACTCCTTAAAAACCAAACAAGCATAATGAATGCTATTCCCTAAAATTTATGTGTCAAATCGAGTCTAAAATTGGAAGAATATGAATGTAAAGGGAAGCCACGTTTTTGATGTCTCTCAAAAGCAATTGTGGGATTATTTAATGAATCCAGAAGTCTTAGCAAAAATAACACCTGGCGTAACTAATTTAGAGACGCTTGGAGCAGATTCATATAAATCCATTTCCGATATAAAAATAGGCCCTGTTAAAGGTTCTTTCAAAGGCAAACTGAAAGTAGTAGAAAAAAATGAACCCGCTTCCTTTACTATAAAAATGGAACAATTGAGCAAAATTGGAAATGCTCATGCTACTGTTTTAATGAATCTTGCAGATAAAGGTGCAGGAAAAGCAGAACTCAATTTTGATGGTAAAGCAAAGCTCTCAGGCGTGATAGCACGAACGGGGCAACGCGTACTTTCAGGCGTAGCAAATACACTTACAAAAGAAGTTTTTGCTTCTTTAGAGCAACACATTGAAGAGGAAAAACAAAATAAGTCTACCATTTCATCATCTGCAACTAAAACAATAGACACACAAGTAGAAACATCCCCAATTACCGAAATGAATACCCCGACATCTCCCCCTAAGCCTATACCGATTGAGACAACTAAGGAGGAAGTAGCAACAGGGCTTTGGGCGAGTATTATAAACTTTTTTAAACAACTTTTTGGACAGAAATAATCACATAT
>JAHDCQ010000414.1:0-2224 GCA_020629845.1 Saprospiraceae bacterium
GCGCGGCAGCTTGGTATCTCCAAAAAAACCCTCTACCAAATCGTCGAAAACAAAGCTGACCTCATTCAGCAAGTGATGTATCAACTCACTGCCGAAGACCTCGAAAAATTTGCCCACATCAAAGCCACTTCCAACAACGCTATAGAAGAAATGCTAGGCTTAGCGCGGCATAGTATTGAGTTATTGAGCAAAACAAGTCCTACGGTAATGTATGATTTGCAAAAATACTATCGTGAAAGCTGGCAGCTTATGGAATCCCTACACAAAAAGCACGCCTACGCACTCATCAAAACGAATATTGAAGAAGGCAAGGCGCAAGGACTTTATCGCGCAGAAGTGAATGCGGATGTATCGGCGCGTTTCTATGTGTCGCTTTCTTTGAGCTTGATTGATGAGCAACTTTTCCCCCAAAAAAATTACCGCAAAGAGGAACTAGTCGAACAATATATCAACTATCATATACATGGCATTGCATCACCCGAAGGCTTGGTTTTACTAGAGCAACATCTAGCTAAAGCAAAAGCCGCTTAACTAACAGATATGAAACGAAATATATTACTGCTTTTACTACTACTGATTGGCTATTTCAGTGCGGAGGCACAGCGTTCCTTTTCGCTCGAAGAAGCGATTGAGTTCGCACTCGCCAATAGCAACCAAATGAAGACCGCTGCCCTCGACGCAGCCGACGCGGAAGCACGTATCAATGAAACACGCTCAACGGGACTACCCACGCTTGGCGGCACGGTCAATTATCAGCATTACATTGATTTGCCAGGACAAGTTGTACCAGCAGAATTTTTCGGAGGTCCTCCTGGTACCTTCGGTACGGTGGCTTTTGGTCTGAAGAACAACCTCACCGCTTCGCTCAATTTGAATGCACTTCTTTTTGATGCCACTTTCTTTACGGGCTTGAAGGCAGCGCGTTTATATAGAGGCCTAGTAGCAACGCAAAATGAGCAAGCCAGCTCAGATTTACGCTACCAAATCACGAGTTCGTACTTGCTGATTTTGATAGGTAAGCAACAAGAGGCAATGCTGCAAAAAAACCTCGAAAACCTAGAGCAGATTCTAGCCGAAACGCAGGAAATTTACAAGGAAGGTTTCACCGAGAAATTAGATGTAGATAGGCTAGAGTTGTCTTTGAAAAATCTGAAAACGGAGGAAGAAAATGTAAAGCGTTCCATTGGTTTGGGCTACTATATTTTGAAATTGCAAATGAATTTTCCGCTCGATGAGGAAATCATAGTAACCGATGAAATGGACGCGCTATTAGGCACTTCTTTGGTAGATAAAACGCTCGAAAGCGAAGAGTTTAATGTAGAAAATCGTCCAGAATATGCCGTGATAAAGGCAGGCGAAGACTTGAATAAAATCAATATTGAAGTCATCGAAAAGCGCGGCATTCCTTCGCTTTATGGTTTTGGTACGCATCAGCAAAGTTTGCAGCGCGATAACATCTTCGACAGTGACCAACCCGGTTGGATTCCAGGCACGATAGTCGGCGCACAACTTAATGTGCCTATCTTCGACGGGCAAGTCGGCAAATACCAAAAGCAACGCGCGAAGATTGAGCTAGAAAAAACACAACTCCAACTCAATGGCTTTGAAGATGCCGCCACATTCGACTACATCAATGCTTTGACGACTTATGTGAATGCAAAAAACACGGTCAGTTCGCGCAAAGAAAGCCTCGAACTTGCCGAATACATCTACGACAAAACACAAATCAAATATAAAGAAGGGGTAGGCGCAAGCCTAGAAGTGCGTCAAGCACAAACGGAACTCTATGAGGCACAGACAAACTATGTGACGGGACTTTATGATTTGTTGGTAGCGAAAGTAGACCTAGAGAAATCACTTGGTAAATAATATTAAACCACATAAGGCATATAAGGACACATAAGACTTATATGGTTCTTATATGCCTTATATGGTTCAAAAAAATAAAAATGAAACATATACTCATAACACTCATCGGATTACTAGTTCTTGCAAGTTGCGGGCAAGATACCGCAGCTACTGAAGACGTTTACCCTGAAGACTTAGCAGGCAAAAAAGCCTTATTGAAAGAAACGCGCACCGAAGCACGCGAATTGACGAAGCTGATAGAAAAGCTAGAAGGCGAGATTGAAACCCTCGACCCGAACGCGAAAAAGAAGCGCAAATTGGTAACTACAAAAGCTGTAGAACGCACCGATTTCGAGAGCTTCACGGAAGTACAAGG
>JAHDCQ010000414.1:2324-4035 GCA_020629845.1 Saprospiraceae bacterium
AATATCGTCATCACCGAAGGCTTGGAAGGCAATGAGGAATTGATTATTGATGGCGCACGTGCGGTAAGTCCAGATGAATTGATTGAGGTGCAGAAATAGATTTGTAATAATGGTATATAAATTCATAATCTTCTTGATGCTTTTTAGTACGGTAGGTTTTAGTCAGGATTTTAATAAAAATGTAGACGAATTATTTGGAGAATTCCCTATATCAAAGAGTATCGAAGCAGTAGTTGAAAATTCAAATCTTGATTTTCAACACACACTTACTATTGGACAAAGTGGTCTTCTTTCATTTACATCAGAATATTGGATTGCCGACTTAGAAAGATTGGAATGGCTTTCTCAGCCTACAAAGCGTATTGAGCTGGAATTGGTTAAAGATGATTATCTCACAGAAGGATGTTACAAAGCTTCATTAAGGATATTTTTTGAAGATAATGCTGAGATGATTGAGGAATTTACTGCTATTACAACAAAATTTAAATTATTAGGGCAGCAAGTAGAGGATGAAGAAGACGAGGATATAGAAGGATTTGAATCTGTCTATATTCAAGCATCGAAAAATAGTCAGTTTCCAAGTCTATATTTTTCTATTGATAAAGAAGATGAAGAAAATCAGCTATTCATAAATTTTCAAAATTGTATAACACCTAAAGAATAGATGAGAACAATAGATATGTGATTCGAGCGTGAGATAGATATGACATATTTTAAAAATATTTCATATCTAAAAAAATCTCACATCTCACATCTCATATCTCAAATCTAAAACCATGAAAAATAAATTACGCGAATTTCCGCTCTCCACCTTTGCGGTGAATAATGCAACCAGTGTATTCCTACTGACCATGATGATTCTGCTGTTTGGAATCGTCGCCTATATTCAGATGCCGAAAGAGCAGTTTCCAGAGGTGAGTATTCCGACGGTGTTTGTGAATACGCCTTATTTCGGAAACTCGGCAGCGGATATTGAAAGCCTTATCACGCGCCCACTCGAAAAAGAGCTGCAAAGCGTGACGGGCGTGACGGACATCAAATCTACTTCGGTACAGGATTATTCGGTGATAACCGTAGAAGCCCAAACCGACCAAAAGATTGAGGATGTCAAACGCCGCGTGAAAGATGCGGTGGATAAGGCAAAAAGTGAACTGCCTACCGATTTGGAATTTGACCCAGAGGTTTTGGATGTAAACCTCTCGGAATTGCCTATCGTGACGGTCAATATTTCGGGCGATTACCCCAATGATGAGCTACGCGAATACGCCGAATTGCTACAAGATGAGCTAGAAGAAATCGGGGAAGTCAATGAAGTAGAGCTAAAAGGCGCGCTCGAACGCGAGGTGCAAGTAGATGTGGATTTGATAAAGATGGAAAGCCTCAATATGAGCTATGGCGACATCGAAAATGCGATTGGTAGCGAAAACGTGACGCTTTCTGCTGGGGAGATTGTGGCGAATAATTTCCGTCGTGCAATTCGGGTGAAAGGCGAATTTGAAAGCATTGATGAAATCCGAAATTTAGTCGTCAAAAGCGAAAATCAACGCCCCGTTTATCTGCGCGATGTAGCAACGGTGACGATGGGCTATAAAGACAAAACCAGTATCGCCCGTTCGGATAGATTGCCTGTAATTTCGCTCGACATCATCAAGCGTAAAGGCGAAAACCTCCTGAATGCGATTGACCAAGTAAAAGAAATCATCGAAGACAA
>JAHDCQ010000415.1 GCA_020629845.1 Saprospiraceae bacterium
TTACCCAAAAACTCTTTCTATCTCTGTTCTCACAGAGAAGTGGTTTATCCTCTTAATAATTTAAGGATTAATCTTCTGTATTTTACTTAATTTTCGTTCTTCTGCATTTTCTAACTCTACGATATACATTCCAGCAGGAAGCTGTTCTAAATGAATTGCTTCATCCATTCCTAGCAATCCTTGCTTTTGCCAAACTACCTGCCCGAATGTATTGCGTATCGTCACATCAGTAGGTAAATCCCTTGTCCACTCTAGATGTAGTGCTGCACTAAAAGGGTTTGGATAAATGTTGAGCTTTTCGCGCTCATATTCAGTTGATGAAATATCGTCGTCAAAGTCAGGAGAGCCTACATTTCCACATTCGGTAAAAGCGGTGCCTCCAAAACCTTCTGGAGGACGGCTGCCTGCTGGTACGATTGCTATTTTATCCAATCGCGCACCATCTTCATAAATTCCAAATTCAATGGTGTTGGGACCATCATTCAATTGAATAGAGACAGGTGTATTTATATCTCCATCAAATATTTGACTCCATACATAAATTAAGGACTTTCTGATATTAGAAAAGGACATCCAAGTTCCTCCCTCTACTCTTACCCAAAAAGCATCATTGAAACTGCTAAATGCTAAGGTACGCGCATAAAGGTCGTACATACCCGCATCGGCAACCACCCGGAAGGTGATGATATCATCAGGATCACTTGGTGGACTATTAAGGGATAAACCAATACCAGGATATACTACGAATTGCCCGTTAGAGGCTCTGAAGTCATTGCGCACGCGCCAGTTAGCTCCTACTGCAACACATTCTGCCTCCAGAAAAAATTCATTAATTCTTTCAGGGCAATCTACTGTAAGGATACGGTGATTGATCCATTCGCTATAATATAATTTTTCATCGTTATCAATGTATAAACGGAATGGATTGATATTTGCATTGATAGCCAAGTCTCCTGCTGTAGGTGTTCCAGCAGTTCCTGTCCCCATTATAGTAGTAATGGTACCATCGGCAGCACTTATTTTCCGAATTCTAGCATTTCCTTGATCTGATATATAGAGATTGCCTGCTACGTCAATGGCTAAACCTTGTGGATTATTTAGTTGGGCATTTGCTGCCAAGCTCCCCTCTCCCCAAAAACCAGGCGTTCCTGTTCCTACTATTGTACTAATAATGCCTGTTGCATGATCAATTTTTCGGATTACATGATTTCCTGCATCTACAAAATAGATATTATCTGCTGCATCCAAGACAATATCTAGTGGATTGCTTAAAGAAGCTAAACTAGCATCTCCTCCGTCTCCTGTATAGCCAGGTATAAAAGTACCAGCAACAGTAGTCACGATACCGTCTACTGCAATTTTTCGGATTCTATGATTGAAACGGTCAGCTATAAACAGTTCTCCAGTACTACTTACTGCTATGGCATCTGGAACAAAAAACTTTGCTTCTGTAGCATTACCACCATCTCCACTAAAGCCTAAACCATTTTCGGATACTCCTCCAATTAGAGAAATAGTATTGGTTGCAACATCAAGCTTACGTATCAAGCTGCTTCCTCTTTCTGTAATGTAAAGGTCTCCATTCGCATCTACAGCTACATCAGATGGGGTAGATAAGTGTACGACATTTGCATCGCCTGATGCATAGTTGAAACTTGACGCTCCAACTACTCCAGCAATTGTATGTATGATACCATCCGTATCCACTTTTCTAATGACATGATTACTAGCATCTGCAATGTAAAGATTTCCAGCAGCATCACCTGTTATACCCATTGGTTGATTAACTTTGGCAAGGGAGGCTAATTCGCTGTCACCTGCCCAGCCCGCTTGAGTGGTACCTGCTGCACTTGCAATGCTACCTGTGTCGATGCATTGAGCATAAGTATAGGGGGAGTAGAGTAATACCGTAAAAAGCAATACAAAATAGGCTTTCTTTAGCATGGCAATTATTTTAAGTGAGCGTTAAAGTGTCTTTATGCTCTCCATAATATGGAATTTACATGCCTATCTGGTTGTGAAACTTAAAAATATATTGATTGTGTGTAGTAGCTTTAATTAACTAGTACGGCAAGCCATTATAAAAGTTGTAATTCAACTCTAATAACAGCACAAAGATTGTTTTTGTGCGGATTCTAATTTTTAAGATGAGCGTCTAAAATATTTTGAAGGTATAGTTAAGCTACTATGTGGAAAACTTAAGGTTAATTATGATATTTTCATATACGTATCAACTAATTGACACTAAGGTAAAAAAAACTGATTGTTTCAACAAACCAATAGCAATAAAACTTCAAATATGATTTTCTATATTTTTTATTAATTCATTTAAGATGTCTCTATTCACCTCGTTCCATTCAAATTCTTCTTGCGCGGCAGCATCACCCATTGGCGTATTTCCACGAAAAGACATCTTACTATTTACTTTTGATTTTGCAGAACTATGTAAAGCACGTGCGCCTGTTTCCAAAATTGATGCTACATTATGTGGTCTTAAACCGCCACCTGCCATAATTTGAATTCGACCTTGTGCCTGCTGTACTAAACGTGCTAGTTGCGCTTTACCATCCACTACATTTGCTGCCTGCCCAGAGGTAAGCACAGTGTCTACTCCTAATTCAATGAGCTGTTCGAGCGCAAAATCCGCATTTTCACACATATCAAATGCGCGATGAAAGGTGAATGATAATGATTGAGCGGCTTCCATTAAAGCCTTCGTTCTTACTATATCTATTTTTCCATTTGCCAATAACACGCCCGAAACTATTCCATCTGCCCCCGCTTTTTTTACTGCTGCAATATTTTCTAACATTAAGCGGAACTCTAAATCGCTGTATAGAAAATCTGCTTTTCGCGGACGTATCAGCACGAATACAGGAATGTTTAATAGCTCTTTTGCTAACTTTATTTTCCCAATGCTAGGCGTGATACCGCCTTGTGCTAAATTGTCACAGAGTTCGATTCTGGTAGCACCAGCTTCCTGTGCATAAAGGGCAGATTGTAACGAGTCACAAGCGATTTCGAGTGTGTAATTCATCTTTTAGACGGTATAAAATACCTGAGGAATCTATTTTTAACGCTTTTTTAAACATCAAAACGCACTAAATCGACAAAACGCTGTAAACGCGCCCGAATTGCGGCATCGTCCAGTTCTGTCATACGTTCCGTACCGAACTTTTCTACACAAAAAGATGCCATAGCAGAGCCGTAAATAATAGCACGTTTAAGGTTATCAAAAGAAATATCGCCTGTTTTCGCAATGTAGCCCATCATGCCACCTGCAAAGGTATCACCTGCACCTGTTGGGTCGAATACCTCTGCTAGTGGTAAGGCTGGTGCGAAAAATATTTCATCTCCTTGAAATAACAATGCCCCATGCTCGCCCTTCTTGATGGCAAGCGTTTTTGGTCCCATTGCCATTATTTTTTCAGCAGCCTTTACTAAAGAATATTCGCCTGAAAGCTGTCGTGCTTCTTCATCATTGATGATGAGCATATCTACTTTTGCAATGACCTCATTCAAGGCATCAGGCGTATTATCCATCCAGAAATTCATCGTGTCCATAGCGATGAGTTTTGGACGTGTTTCTAGTTGTTCTATTACGCGCATTTGCACACTAGGTGTAAGATTACCTAGCATTACAAATTCGGCATCTTTATAGCTATCAGGTAGTACTGGGTCGAACTCGGCTAATACATTCAACTGCGTATCTAAGGTATCGCGCTGATTCATATTATCGTGGTAGCGGCCTGCCCAAAAGAACGATTTTTCGCCTGCTTTAATTTGTAAGCCTGCCAAATCTACTCCTCTAGCTTTTAAATCATCTAGCACTGTTGTTGGGAAATCATCGCCCACTACCGATACTAATTCTATACCACTCGTAAAATACGAAGCGGCTAAAGCGGCATAAGTAGCTGCACCTCCAACAATACGGTCGGCTTTTCCAAAAGGTGTCGCTACATCATCAAAGGCAACTGTGCCTACTACTACTAAACTCATTGAAATAACTTTTGGTGAT
>JAHDCQ010000416.1 GCA_020629845.1 Saprospiraceae bacterium
ATGAATAAGTTAAGAAACATATTTTTTGTCCTTGCACTAGCATTTGTGCTGTACTCTTGTAGCAACGCAGGTGAAAACCGAACAGGACGTGAATATATGCCTGACATGGCACACTCTATCGCGGTAGAGGCGAATGTATATAGTGACTATTGGGCAAATACGTGGGATGAGGAGAGTGTCTTGCCATTGAAGGATTTGGCAACTCCGCGTAAAGCTATCAAAGGTACGGTGCCACGTGGCAAAGTAGCAAGTGATGAAACGACGCACAATGCAGTTGCCGTTTCGGATGTGAATGCAAGCCGTCCTTATCACTATGAAGATACGGAGGAGGAGCGCGCACGTGCTATTGCAGAGATTTTAGAAAATCCAATTCCTATTACGGCTGCAGGTTTAGCAAAAGGAAAGGAATTGTATAATATATTTTGTGGTGTCTGTCATGGTTCAGGCGGACAGTTCAAGGACGGTATCTATGCAAGCCAAATTTACCCTGCTGCGCCTGCGAACTTGGTAAATGAAGAATTTACAGGAGCATCGCCAGGGCGTTATTATCATGCTATCATGTATGGTAAAAATGTGATGGGAGGATACAGCGATAAATTGAGCTACGAAGAGCGTTGGAATGTAATTCACTACATTCGTTCGATGCAAGCAAAAGAGCAAAGCGCGACTTACAGCGAAGAAGCAAATACGCTGAATAGCTATGCTACGCCAGGCTCGAAGTGGGTAGCGATGAAGAAAGCGGTGATGCAGACCGAAGAGGCACACGATGATGAGCATTCTCATGAGCATGGCGACGAAAGCCACGAGCATGGACATGAACATGGCGACCACAATACGGATGGTCACGACCATCACGGACATGGTGATGACCACCACGACGGCGACCATAAATAATACAATTAGAAAAAAAAGTAGTGTGAGGAGATTTTGAGACAAGCGTCTCACATCTCTCCCGATATTTATCGGGACTCACATCTCACATCTATAAAAATGAACAACTTTACATTTGAAGCAAGGCATCGCTCCATCCTATTAGGGGGCATCGTTCTTGGGTTAATCTGTCTAGCGTTGACCTTCTTTACGGATGATGCTTTGCATACGCGTTTTTGGACAAATTACCTACATAATGCTTCGTTCTTTACGGGCGTTTCCTTCATGGCAATGTTCATTTTGTCGGCTTTCTTGATTGCACAAGCAGGCTGGTATACCTACTTCAAGCGAGTGTGGGAAGCCCAGTCACTTTTTATGATAGTCGGTTTGGTACTAATGTTGCCTGTGGTAGCAGGCGTTTGGCTAGGTTGGCATCATTTATACCATTGGGCAGACGCAGCAGAAGTGGCTAAAGATGAAATCTTGCAACACAAGAGCAGCTTTATCAATCCAGTTTGGTATACCATTGCTTCAGTAGGTGTAGTTGGATTTTGGTGGTTTATGGCGCGTCGCTTTCGTGGCTTATCCTTGAAGGAGGACAACAATCCATCTATCAATTTCGGAGAGCATAGAAAGCAAATCACCTTAGCAGCGATTTTCTTACCTGTTGCAGGTTTTACAAGTGCTTTAGTGATTTGGCAATGGATTATGTCCATTGATGCACACTGGTATAGTACGCTATTTGCTTGGTATTCAGCAGTAAGTTGGTTCATTACTACTTTATGTTTCACAGTACTTATTCTTATTTTCCTGAAAGGCAGAGGCTATTATCCAAAAATGAATACCAGCCACTTGCATGATTTAGGTAAATATGTATTCGCATTTAGTATTTTCTGGACATATCTATGGTTCGACCAATTCATGTTGATTTGGTACGGCAACGTAGGGGAAGAAACGGTGTATTTCCAAACGCGTCGCGATGAGTTTCCATTATTATTCTTCGGAAACCTAATTGTGAATTTCTTATTGCCATTTTTCATATTGATGCGTAATGATACGAAGCGTAAGCTTGGTTCTATGGCTTTCGTATGTATCGTGTTGATATTCGGACACTGGATTGATTTTTTCTTAGCAATAAAGCCAGGTGCTATGCATACGGCACATGAAGCACTCCATCATGGGCATCATGCAGCAGAACACGCTGCTGATCATGCACATGACGCAGCTCACGGTGCAGAACATGCGGCATCTATGATAGCAGGAGTACATTATCCGGGCTTACTAGAATTAGGGACGGGTATCGGTTTCATGTGTCTATTCTTGTTTGTGGTATTTTCTAACCTATCACGTGTGCCACTAATTGCGAAGAATGATCCATACATGGAGGAGAGTGAGCATCATCATATTGAGCCTCCTTATTCAGAGACATTCTAAATAAGAAAGCTGACAAACGACTTATATTTCTTAGTATTCAATGTCGTATATTTGTTTTTGTAAAAATTGAAAGTTCTGAAAGTGAGTTTATCTACGTTTACTAAATTTTTAAAGTTCAGTAAATGTAAATCCAATTAGGAACTAAAATATATAGTAGAAATGACAATTTTAATCATAGCAGCCTGTTTAGCACTCTTGGGAGTCATCACTGTCCAAATTGGACGATTGACAGAACTAGCGGCTAAGATTCGTGGCGAGGAAGAAGTGCAGTTGATGTACAATCGGCGCAATGCTTCTTTTGGTATGGTGTTCGTGGTACTGTTCCTGATTGGCTGTGTTGTTTCAGCATTGTACTACAAGAACTATATGTTGGGTTATGGACCGCACACTTCAGCTTCGGCACATGGTTTACGCTTAGATAGTCTATTCAATATTACACTATTCTTCACAGGGATTGTATTCGTAGTCACTCAGATTGCGTTATTTTGGTTTGCATATAAGTATCAAGGTACGAAAGATGGTGAAGCTTCTTTCATTTCCCATGACAATACATTAGAGATTGTTTGGACAGCGATACCAGCAGTAGTGATGACTTTCTTAGTGGTATCTGGTTTAGATGTGTGGAATGATGTAATGGCTGATGTACCAAGAGATGCAAAAGCAATGCTTGTACCAGCACCAGCAGATGAGTCGAATGAATATCTAGAAATTGGTGCAACAGGCTACCAGTTCGCTTGGGATATTCGTTACCCTGGTGAAGATGGAAAATTAGGTAAAAAAGATTTTCGTTTGATTAAGCCTGGTGTGAACGCACTCGGACAAGATTGGTCAGATGAGAAGAATATAGATGACTTTATGCCAACAGAAATTTACTTACCTGTTGGACGTGAGGTGCGTGTACGTATCACCGCTAAGGATGTATTGCACAACTTCTATCTACCACATTTCCGTGTGAAAATGGATGCTATTCCTGGTATTCCAACCTATTTCCGTTTCACACCAATGGTGACTACAGAGGAATATAGAGAGCGTCTAAAAAATACGCCTGAATATAATACGCCTGATCCTGACAATCCAGAAAAGATGAAGTGGGAGACTTTCGACTATGAGTTGGCTTGCGCTGAACTTTGTGGAAAGTCGCACTTTAGTATGCGTCGTATTGTGAAGGTAGTGAGTGAAGATGAATATCGCAGATGGTTAGGTAAGCAAGTTTCTACCTACAAATCAACGATTCGTGGCACAGAAGAAGATCCATTCTTAGGTCAAGTATTGCCTTACGAGGTAAGAGAGCGTAGAGCCGATTTCAACACACGTGTAGAATCAGCATTAGCGGCAGAGGCAGATTCCTTGAAGATTGTACGCTTGGATTATGTGAACTTCGAGACAGGTTCTGCAACTTTGACTGGAAATTCTAAGTACGAATTGAAGAATGTCATTGATTTCTTGAACAAATACCCTGCTGCAGAGATTGAACTAGCAGGACATACGGATAACACGGGGCGTGTAGGTTTAAATGATACCTTGTCCAATAATCGTGCCTTGAGTGTGTATGATTATTTGATTCGCAACGGAAAAATTCCTGCGGAACGTTTAACGGCAGTAGGATATGGTTCTCGCAGACCTGTAGATACGAATGATACAGAGGAGGGACGTGCAGAGAATCGCCGTACAGAATTCCAAATTACTAAACAATAAA
>JAHDCQ010000417.1 GCA_020629845.1 Saprospiraceae bacterium
TACTAAACGCGAAAATGCAAAAAAAATGTCATAGCGCGCTGTTATTTCTGTGGCTATAATAAATTGCACAATTGTATAATTTTCTTCCCCCATCAATGAATTGGTGGGCTAGAGTTATTTTGTGATAAAATTCAGCCCACCAATTCATTGGTGGGGAACGTATGCAAAAACATATACGATAAATTTTTCAGGTAAAACATTGCAATTCGTTATGCACATATTTCCTCTTCAAAGCAAGCTTTGTTAATGCCCTGTCGCTTCCCCACTCCCTCTTGGAATGCGAATGTCCTCTACCAAATCCTGTACGGCTTGTGGTGGTGCGGGAGTAAAAGCAGCTACCGTGAGTGCGACTGCAAAATTGAGTAGCATCCCAAGCGTACCAATACCTTCAGGACTAATGCCAAATAGATATTGCTCAGGTGTACCGCCACCATATTTGAAATAGAAAATATATACGCCTGTAAATATCAAACCGACCAACATACCCGCTACCGCACCTTGCATATTCATACGCTTACTGAAAATACCAAGCAAAATAGCAGGGAAAAAGGAGGCTGCTGCCAAACCAAAAGCCCAAGCCACTACTTGCGCTACAAATCCTGGTGGATTCACGCCAAAATAACCCGCTATAATCACCGCCACAGCGATAGCAATACGTGCAGCGCGTAGTTCTGCTTTTTCAGAAATATCGGGACGTAGCCATTTTTTGAGTAAATCGTGGGAAATCGAGGTCGAAATCACCAAAAGTAAACCTGCGGCTGTGGATAGAGCTGCCGCTAAACCACCAGCTACTACGAGTGCGATGACCCAAGCAGGCAATTTTGCAATTTCTGGATTTGCCAATACCATAATGTCTCGGTCTACTACTAGTTCATTGCCTTTCCAACCTTTGGGTTGCGCTACGCTGCTCACGAAAGCGGCATTTTTATCGTTATAATATTGTACTAAACCATCGCCATTTTTATCATCAAATTGGAGTAAGCCTGTCTTTTCCCAATTTCCGAACCAAGCAGGCATGCTTGCATACGGTTGATTGTTTACGGTATTCAAAAGGTTCGTTCTTGCAAAAGCGGCAATCGCAGGTGCAGTAGTATAAAGCAAAGCAATGAATACCAGCGCGTAGCCTGCCGACTTTCGAGCATCGGCTACTTTAGGCACGGTGAAAAAGCGCACAATGACATGCGGTAAGCCTGCCGTACCTAACATCAGAGCTGCTGTGACGAAAAACAAATCTACTTTACTTTTATGCGAAGTGGTATATTCTTGAAACCCTAAATCGGTGGAAAGCGCGTCTAATTTAGCCAGCAGATAGGAACCATCTTGCAATTTTCCTCCCAGCCCCAATTGCGGAATGGGATTATCTACCATCAATACAGAAATGAAAATAGCAGGCACGAGATAAGCAAAAATCAAGACACAATACTGCGCTACTTGCGTGTAGGTAATGCCTTTCATACCGCCCAAAACGGCATAGAAAAATACAATTCCAACCCCAATAATTACCCCCCACTCGAAAGGCACTTCTAGGAAACGGGAGAAGGCCACCCCTACCCCTTTCATCTGCCCAACGACATAGGTAAAGGATACGAATAAGGCGCAAATCACAGCTACCAATCGAGCCGTCTGCGAATAATAGCGTTCGCCGATGAAATCAGGGACGGTAAATTTTCCGAATTTTCGCAGATAAGGCGCAAGCAAAAGCGCGAGCAGCACATAGCCGCCTGTCCAGCCCATAAGGTATTGCGCGCCTTGATAGCCGAGGAAGGAAATTAAGCCCGCCATAGAGAGATAGGAAGCCGCCGACATCCAATCCGCAGCCGTGGCCATACCATTGATGAGCGGTGGCACACCTCCACCTGCTACATAAAAATCCTTAGTGGAGCCTGCACGCGCCCAGATAGCTACGCCAATATAGAGCGCGAAGGTGAGTCCGACGATGATAAATGTCCAGAGTTGGGTGTCCATTTTGTTCTAATTTTGACGCTGCTTCGGGATCGTAAATAAGAAAGTAGTCCCTTGATTGGGCGTACTTTCTACCCAAATTCGCCCTTTATGTTGTTGGATATTATTTTGGCAGATAGCCAAACCAATCCCCGTCCCCTCATATTCCTTACTACTGTTTAGGCGACTAAATAAACCAAAAATATCTTTTTGATACTTTTCTTCAATTCCTATGCCATTGTCCTTTACTGAAAATAAATGTTCTGCCTCTGTATCGGCATACTCAATCTGAATTTTAGGCGGTTGAGAGGGTTCTACAAATTTTATAGCATTCGATATTAAATTCAAGAATATCGAATGGAGCATTTTTTTATCCGCTTGTATGCTTTCGGGCATAGCACTCACTTGAATAGCAGCAGCTTTATCCTTTATTTCAGCATGCAAATCTTGCTGTACGGTATCTATCAAGGTTTTTAGTTCAACATCCTGCAAATCGGTTTTTTGTTGGGCGAAAGAAGCAAACTTAAGCAAGTCGGTTGTAGTATCTATTAAGCGATTCGCCGATTGGAGGATATAATCTAAATATTGATTTTCGCTAGGACTTATTTTAGTGGTAATTTTTGTTTTTAGAAGCTTCGCAAAATTCAACAGATTTTGTGAAGGCGATTTCAAATCGTGTGCTGCCAGATAAGCATAGCGTTCCAAGAGTGCATTAGAGGTTTTAAGTTCTTGATTGCGTGCTATTAAATTTGCATTGATTTTTCGGAAGACAAAAATAACTTCATAATAGACCATCAATAGCGAAAAGAGCGCGAATAATAACTCGGTGACAATGACTATGGTAAGCTTTTTATTAGATTGTTGCTCCAATTCGCCTACAATTTCATTCATAGCAAATAAAAATTTATCCTGATTGCTCCGGAAAGCTTCTGAGGCTGCACTATTCAATTCGATGGGTGGTGTTATTGTCTTTTTAGCATAGGCTATTAAAGGATTTAATTGCTTTAAGTCGTGCGTTACATCTTGCCCAAATAGATTATCTATACTAGAATTTTTACATTGCACGAGTAGCGTTTGATGCGAATCATTCCATAAATCAAAAGTAGTATTGACTTCGCTAAGCGGAACATAGTCTGGACTGTCTTGATGGGCGCGTACTAAATTTACTAGACGCTGACTCAGCATGCGCTGCCGTCCACTCACATTGATGATATTAGCATCTTCCCACTTTTGAAATAGCCAATATTGAATAAAGCCCTGATTCAACAAAATCAAGCCAATAGTGATAAGCACTATACGAGTATAAAGCGCGTTTTTCATGTAGTTATTGGCTTTGTAAGATAGGTGCTAGTTCGCTTAACAATGCCTTGAGTATGTTTTCCTCTAGTGGTTTGTTGATGTATTTATACACCAGTTCGTTGGATGCTGCCAATTGAATATCTCTTTCGTAGGTAGAAGTAGACAGCATAATAATGATGGGCAAGGATTCCAAGTTGAGTGCCTTTAATGCCTCTATAAATTCCCAGCCATTCATTTTGGGCATATTAATATCTAGAAAGAGTATTTCTGGGAAAACTTCCTTCTTATTAGCCAAACCCTTAAAAAAATCAATGCCTTCTACAGGGTCGCTAATAAACAAATTACGGTCACAAATATCAGCCGTATCCACTATGATTTCGTGAAACGCATTCGTAATTTCATCATCATCAATAAATAAAAGGAAATTAAATTTTGTCATGCCTAAACGGTAAAATCTTAAAGATAACGGCTTTAAAAATGTATTATTTATTCATCTACATCGAATGCCTTATCCAATCTATTCATCAAATATACATAAACAAATATTAGCAACACAAAAACATAGATAGAACCTTGCTGGGCAAACCAAAAACCCAGTTTAAACCCACCGATTTGAATGCTATTCAATTGGTCAGCAAATAAAATACCGCAGCCATAAGAGACAACAAACCAAATAGTAAGCAGTACTGCTAAGTATTGTAAATTCTTCTTCCAGTAATCCTGTAGATTCTTTTTGGACAT
>JAHDCQ010000045.1 GCA_020629845.1 Saprospiraceae bacterium
TAGCAATTGTAGATTGCTTTGGAGTTCTTGATATTTTTTTCAATGAAGAAAATAAGATCTCACGACCATTAATTTGTAAAAGTTCTTCTGGGCGATTGGCTGCAAAAAACAATAGGCTGAGAATTTCCGTTGATTCATCATACTCATATAGTTGCGTGGAGTACTCAAAACGCCCAGGACCAGATAGAAAAATAGAAGGTAAGCCATTGCCATCTTCTATCAAGTAGCCCCATCTTTTCGGATTTTGAGTTTCTATTGGTTTCGCTAACACAAAGATGTCATTCACTTTTTTGGGAAATAGCTTTTTGAGTAATGTTGGATAAAAATTTCGGATAGTGATTTTGAATGTATCATTACTTAATTGTTCAATGCCAAAGCACTGGCTTTGCCTATTAATAGCGATCTGAAACTTTTGAAATGATTTGAAAGCATAAGAATGTGCAGGCGATATTTTAAACTGTTGGATAGAAGCAATACAGCTAGAATCGGTAAATTCCTGTATTAGGATTTTTTGTCGATAGGATAATTGTTTTCTATTTACCCAGGGTAAGTATTGAACATCTTGCAAGAGACCAACTATTGCAGTTTTTGCCTGTTGTTTGAGCATTTTTATGATTGTAGCATTGGAGTCAGAAAATCAAAAAAATCCCACACAAACACCAAGGGTGTTTTGGACCCTCGAAAAAGACATGGATAAGGCAGCCGAAGTGGTTCGGTAATCCCCTTGTCTCCCGAAGGAGAAGTCGGACAAGTCAACGACCTGAGGCCCGCCCTAGTTACTTCGAATCAAAGCCCTAATATTATATTAAATGTAGAGCCAAAACTTGCTGATGCCTGCATGGAATAGGTCTTGCTCGCACGCTTGCGAACGAGTGCAAGTTAAGGTTATTTCGGAGACAAAAGCAAACCGTTTTCACCTTTTTTTTAGCAAAATCCACCCAAAAATTTACACAAATTCTGAAATTAAGCCGCCTATAATAATGCTAGTAATCAACCAATAGAAAAAGTGTAGCAGTACGTATTTTAAAGGCTTTTGTTCCAAAATTGCATGTAGAGCGATGAAAGGCAATGCAAATACAAAGGCATTAATCGCGCCGTGAAAAACGCCATGCCCGAAATGACGGTGCTTATCGCCATATTGTGCTAAAAATTCTTCTACTACCCGCTTCGACTCCTCTTTTCCCATCATAATATCGGTAAAGAACAACTCATAAAATCCCATTTGGTGAATCACTAAATTGATATAGCCACCAGCGTAAAGCTTAGCAAAAAAGCAAACAAAATATGGAGAAACTTGAGCTGCATCGGGCTGTTGATAGCCACCCCCGACCACTTTAAAATAGGCGATTTAGGATGATACCAAGCGGCTGCAATGAGTAGCGGCACAAAGGAAATCAAGAAAAAAGCGGTGTAGTTTAAATTCATGCTTGTTTTTGGGATAGTAATGCAGCTTGTATTGGATTTGTTCAGGGTTTAGTGTAGACTTTTTCTCCTTTTTTCAGCCACAAGCCCCACACGCGGTCGTAGGCATGTACGTTTTCGGTTTCCGCATGTGCTTTATATACGGGATAGCCACTATTTTTCCATTCAAAAATACCGCCATATAAATTGGCTACATCTTTGAAACCCGCTGCTAGGAGTTGTTCGGATACCTTCTCGCTGCGATAACCTACGGAGCAGTAAACTATAATTTTTTTAGATTTTGGAATGTCCAAAACACTATCTATCTCAAAATCATCATAGCCTACAAAGCGCGCATCTTTGATATGACTTACTGCATATTCGTGTGCTTCTCTAGCATCTAAAAATAGAGCAGTGTTTTGATAAGTAGCGGCTTGCTTGGCACTCAACTCCGGTACGCTATGGTCGAGTAGGTTTTTTAGCATTAAACTGTATGCTTTACTACTTACTTTTGCTTGAGCTTGGAGACTATTGACACCAACAAGCAATAAAAAACCAAATAAAAGATGTTTCATTATTATTCTATACTAAAAGCGTCTACAAAGTTGCTCGTGAGAAAATTATAAACCTCAGGATTGCCAGAGTGGTCAATCTGATTTTGCTCCATATCCAGCGTTTGTTGGCTATTGGATAGGACTTTCTTGAGGTCAAAATTAACGACAACAGTAGTAGCTTTATCTTCTTCTATGTCAAAATCAGTCGAAGCTGTCCACATATTATAGGCTTCATCCTTGCCTATATGATAGGAGAAGCTAAAGTCAGTTTGTCCATCATTATCCATATCTGCCTTGCCTTCTAGCACTACAAAAATGTAGCCATTCCATTCTTCCCAATAATTATTCGATAGTGGGTGGTTGGTATCATAATCGCTAGGCGAAGTGCTATTCCAATCCGAATCCAGACCAATACCTAACAGAAGCTTATTATATTTTTTGGCGGGCAAATCAGGAACTAGGGCTTTGATGCCTTCATTAGCTTGTGTCATATCTTGGATGTTAGAAAAATCCAAAAAATGGACATTCGCAGCATCCTGCAATTTACCGTCATTTTGCTCCGCAGATATATCTGAAATAAACACATTTACACGGTCAAAAAATATCGTACCACCACTTGGATAATCCACGCGCTCGAACATTGTGATGGGTGCGCCATCGTACAGCATGCGGAACGCTACTTCTAAGTCGCCTTTTTCATCGCAGGCAGTAAATAAAAGGGGTATAAATAGTAAAAATGCTAGTTTTTTCATCTTAGAGCTAGTTTTGTATTTCAAGTAGCGTAAAGGAGTTTTGAACCCCTTGCTGAATCTTAGCAGCCATAGTTTCAGCCGAATCATTTTGAAAATCAATTTCCTGAAACCATTCCCTATAATCAACGCGCAAAACTGCCGTTGTATTGAAGCCTAGTTTGGTACTAAATGGAAAATCGACGACAATAGTTTGTAAAAAGTCGCTCGTTCCCATCAAAACCACCGTACTATCTGGTGCAGCTATATCCACTCGATTGAAGACATAACCCGAATCTTGACTAAAATACATTTCTCCATCCAGTTCGCTATATAGTGGGTGCGTCGTTTCAAAATAAGTGGGGTCAGCTACATTTACAGAATCTTTAATACCTAACTTAAACTCTATTCCCGTACAGTCCAATACACCTCGAATTGTACCTACTTCGTTAGTAGCAGGACGACTACGATCCACTAATACAAAGTTATCTTCTACATAAAATGGTATCGTATCTATGCTTGCGGCAAAGACCTCTAATTTATCTTCATCCTCTACAACCATCGAACGACCATCTTCTAATAGTAGCTTAAAGTCACTTAAGTAAAATTGAATATTGGATACTTGAAAGGTATCATCTGTGGTGAAAGCATAAGGGGTGTTTAGGGAAAAGGTATAAAAAGTATCTCGAATCGCATCTTTGAAACGATGTAAAAAACTCACTTCAAAAGTAGGATAAACACAGCAGTCTTCCCCACAATCTCTATCTGCATCCAAATCAAAATTCTGCGCGGCTACATCTAAGCAGCCTTCCTGATTTTCGTAACAAGCCGTTAGGCAAAAAAAACTACATATATAGAGGAAGAAAAGGGACAAAAACGCGTTTTGTCCCTTTAATTTATGCTTCATTTTGCTCCTGTTGTTGTTCGCGCATTTTTTGTTCATATTCTTTTAAAAATTGCTTGGTGGCTTTTTTTACTTGTACGGAAAACTCTTTGTCCTGAATCCAGTGATAATATTGGCGGTCTTTATATAGAACTTCTCCGACAGGCTTTCCAGTATGTTTGCCGAAGTTAAATACCGCTACGCCCTCGTCGTTGTACTTTATTTTCTGCGTTACATCTACGAATCTATCATCATTCGTAAAGTCGGTAATCGCTTTTACATCATTTCGGATGGGTCGCTTTATGATATTGCCGTCTCCATCTTCATAGTCCTCATCTTGGTAGCGTTCCAATTGCCCTCTATACACATCAATGGTAGCACGTACATCAGCTAAAGCATCGTGTGCATTTACCATTTTTTTACCTGTGTAGAATTTCAGCGCAGCTTTTAGTGTGCGCGGTTCCATTTTATAAAAAATGCGCTGCATATCCAGTAGGTTTCGCTTACTCACATCGAAGTCAATACCCACCCGCGCGAACTCTTCCATGAGCATTGGTATATCGAAGCGATTGGAATTATAGCCCGCCAAATCTGCATCGCCAATGAAGTCATAAATCTCTTGTGCCACTTGCTGAAAAGTGGGCTTTCGAGCTACATCTTTAGGCGTAATGCCATGTACCGCCATCGCTTCCATCGAAATCAATACGCCTGGATTGATAAGCATTTCCAGCTCCGCAGGTTCGCGGCCATCAGCGAAATACTTAATAATCGCGATCTGCATGATACGGTCGCGTACAATGTTTAAACCCGTTGCTTCCAAGTCAAAGAAGCACAAATCTCTTGTTAAATTAAATTCCATTAGTAGTTTTTGGAGTATTAAATATTAAGCATTAGGTATTACGTCATAAATGCACCTAATACCTAATACCTGATACTTAATACCCTTTTATTCCAAAGTCTTAATTTTTGACTGTAATTTTTCGGAGGTAAAGGTTGCCATGCTACCATCTTCTGCACTATAAATGAAGTACGCCTCAATTCCATCTGTAAGTGTTACCAATGTCTTTGCCGCATCCACATCTAGCACCATGCAAGCAGTAGCATAGGCATCAGCAATCATGCAATCTTCTGCTACTATGGACGCGCTCAACATACGGTTGCGTTCAGGAAAACCTGTTTTTGGACTAATAGTATGGCTATATTTTACGCCATCTACCTCATAAAAATTACGATAATTACCTGATGTCGCTACAGACTCATTTGTCAGTGCGAGGCTTGCCTGCAAGTCTGTAGTAGACGCGCCTTCTATGGGTTGGTTGATACCAATAGTCCACGAAGTTCCCTTTGCATTTGCTCCGCGCGCACGGACTTCTCCTCCAATTTCTACCATATAATTGGTAATGTCCTGCGCTTCTAGCAATCGCCCGACCTCATCCACACCATAGCCTTTTGCTAAAGCACTAAAGTCAAGCTGCACGCCTTCAGATGTTTTTTCTAGAATGGTATTTTGATAACTTAATTTATCTGTCCCCACCAACTGCAAAAGTGAATCCACCTTGCTACTATCCACCGCCGTCACGGGCTTTTTAGGCGTATAGCCAAAGCCCCAATAATTGACCAAAGGCATCACCGTCGGGTCAAATGCGCCATCTGTTAAACGTGCTATCTTATAAGCCGTGTTATAGTTTGCAAGAAAGTGCTTGTGTCGCTGTTCATTTAAATCTAATCCAACTTTCGAGTTATTAAAATTGGAAATAGTAGATTTTTCGTCGTAGGTATTTACATCTGCATTAACTGCCAATAGCACAGAATCGACTGCCTCTTTTAGGTGCTGATTTCCCTCATAAGTGATATTATAGGTCGTCCCCATTGTTTCACCACTTATTTTTTGGAAGCGCGTTTTTGCTTCCTGAGTAGGCGTGTCTGTGCGGCAAGCAGCGATGCAAAGTAGTAAAAGTAGAAAGTTGAGTATTCTCATCGTGTGTAGAGATACGTGATAAGGGATGAGTGATGCGTTTCATAACCCATCACTCATAGCTCATCACTAGTCTAAAAGTCCTTCTCGTTTGGCTTCTTCTTGGTAGCCGTGTAGCTGAACAGGCTTGTTTTTGCGTAAGCGCATATTCAAAAATTCCACAATAAGCGAGAATGCAATGGCAAAATACAGATAGCCTTTAGGCACAGCACTTACATGTGAGTGGAAAACTTCGAGATGTGCCATGTGCGCGCCCTCTACGATTAGCATGAAACCAATCAAAATAAGGAAAGCCAAACCAAGCATTTGTATACTTGGATGTTCGTTCACGAAGCGACCAACAGGCACGGCAAAGAGCATCATCACTAATACCGATGCGACTACCGCCACTATCATAATCACGAGTGCGCCATGTACGCCATTCGTCATCCCTACTGCCGTCAAGATGGAATCGAAGGAGAAAACGATATTGATGAGCGTAATCTGCACAATGACACTCGAAAGCGTGGCAGTTCCTTTTTTACCACCTGCTTCTCCGTGTGCGTCGCCTTCTAGTTTGTGATGGATTTCGGAGGTACTTTTATAGAGTAAAAATAAGCCCCCTAATATTAATATGATACTTTGCCCTGAAAAGCCTGCTTTTATCCAGCCTTGATCAATGCTAAACCAGGGTTCACTCATCGCTACGAGTATCGAGATACCAAAAAGCAAGACGATACGCAACACCATCGCTAAGATAAGTCCGATGTTGGTGGCGCGTTTTTGTTCTTCTTTGGGCAATTTATTGGCGGCAATGGAGATAAATATAATATTATCAATACCAAGTACAATCTCTAAAAAAACAAGAGTAATAAGGCTCATCCACACTTCAGGACTCGCCATATCTGGCATAATGAATTCCATGCTTGTCTATGTGATTTTTTGAAACCCTTAGAATGAGTTCAATACTAAATTGACTATTTCCTTATCCTAATGGTTCATATAAACAATTTGCAATTTTACGAAATTGTATGATAAATACTATTATAATAATCCAAGCTTTCAGCGATTAAACTTTTTGAAGCACTTTGATTGACTTTCACATTGCCAATAGCAGGTAGCAAGGAGAAGTTTATTTCATCGGCTTCGTTTTTCTTATCTTTTTGCATCAATTCCAAAAAAGTAGCATAATCCGAAGGGGCAAGCGGCACAGCATCATAAATTCGTAGAATGAATTGCGTAATCGCGTCTAAGTCGGATGTAGATAAGTTCAAAATTTTATGCGACAAATAGGCTTCGCAAATCATGCCGATGGCAATCGCTTCGCCATGTAATAATGGACTTGTGCTTTCCAGAAAAACGCTTTCGATAGCATGACCTACCGTATGCCCAAAATTGAGGGCTTTGCGTAGCCCTTTCTCGAAAGGGTCTTGTGTGACAATGTCTTTTTTAATGGCTAAAGATGGAGCTAAATAAGTTGGCCAATCCACACCTTCTAAGTCTTGCAATTGACTTAAATGCGCCCATTGTTTCGCATCTGCGATGAGACTGTGCTTTATAATTTCTGCAAAACCGCTTCGGATTTCGCGTTTCGGCAGCGTTTTCAGAAAAGCAGGCTCAATAAACACCCCTTTCGGATTGCGGAATACGCCAATGCTATTTTTTACTTGCTGAAAATCAATGCCCAATTTGCCGCCTATCGAAGCGTCTACTTGAGAAAGTAGTGTGCTTGGAAATTGCACAAAATCAATCCCACGCTTGAAAGTACTGGCACAAAAGCCCCCCATATCGCCAATAACGCCTCCGCCTAAATCGACCATCAAAGCCGAGCGATTGACACCACCCACCATCATTTTTGACCAAATATCTTGGCAGGTTTCGATGGTTTTGTGCTGTTCGCCTGCTTGTATTTTTAGGAGTAAATATTCTGCAATATTGGTATGTTGCTCCCAAATCGGAAGACAATGCTGCTTGGTATTTTCATCCACTAGCACTACGACTTTAGAATAATTGCTTTGTGCTAGAAACGCATTCCAAGTGTCCCAAATATCGCCAATGTAAATTTTATAATCTGAAAGTGTGATTGTTTGCATTTTTGTGTGCTGTTGGTGGTCAAGCATAACTGACGTAGACTTGCATAGGATTTATTGACGGCTATGCAAAGTTCTATCCAATTTTTCTTCTTCATTTATCCAGTCAATTGCGGCATGAATACAATTATCATTTTCTCCTAATGGTTCTTTTACAAACGGAATTTCTTCATCCACATCAACAAATTTATCATAAATATTCCCCTTTCTATCTTTGTAGTAACTAACTGAGATTGTCATTGCGGTTGAATCACTTATCACTTCCCAATCTGTAACCGTAATCATCCCTAAAGTTTTTTGTCCAAAGAATTTTGTCCTGTCCTTTCCCTTGAATATTACAGCAATTGCTTCCCCTGAACTTGCTGTATATACACTAGTCAGAATAGCTACCTTAGGATTGTTTTTTATAGCACAGTCATCTTGTAATTCAATTGAAAAATCATCGTAGTAGAAATGATTATTTTCTATTTTCCAAACCGAATTTTCATCATCTGTCAATCCCTCTGAACCTCCAAGCATACCATTACCAATTATGAGTGCAAGACCTTCTGCCATAGGATGCATATTTCCTCCTCCATTATACCTTAAATCTACAATCCAATTTCTTGTGCCTTTATCTACTAATTCACATACTTGAGATTGGATTTCTGAAGCCATTTTTTCATTGTCCCCCATAGGTAAGCCAACTATTCTTATGTAGCCAATTCCGTTGTCCAGTAATTCTGAATGGAATTCATATGTTTGTCCCATTTGAATTTTGTTATAAATTTCTGGCTCAAAAGATTTTTGATGGTTCTTCAATTCTCCACTATAAAAATTAGCGATTATTTGATTGCTATGAAAAACTCGTCCATGCTCATCTCCCAACGATTTTAGTAAATATTTTAAAGCAGGACTTAATTCTTCTACCGTTTGTGCATTTTTGGCAAGTTTATAGATTTTAGGCTTCAAAGTATCCCAATTAACATTACCTCTATAAAGAGATGCTTCTTCTGCATGAGCAATAATCTTATCAAGTATTAAACGGACTTCGTTTTTATCTTGACCACAAGCATTTAATATAAAAAACATTAAAAATGCTAATATGTACTGCTTCATTCTTTTTCTTTTTTAGTGAAAACTACTGGCTTGGCACTTAAGGATTGCGCAACAAGCTTTCTTTAATAGCACTTCATAAACGAGCAAATAACAAAACTCCAATCAAGCCACCACCATTTCTCCCTCATAATAATGCGTCGCATCATGGAGCAATTCATTCATACGTTCGCGCTCCGCCACTACCCTAGCAGCATCCCAAGCCAGATAATCTTGTAAGTCGTCCAGTACCACTTCTAAAGTAGGCGCGACAGTTTCAATATTAAAATATAAACGCCCCGTTCGACGTACAAAGAAGTCCGCCGCACTTTGCACCATTTCCTGATGTACACCAAACCATAACTCGGCTCGAATGAGATTTTCCTCCGCATTAGCCGCTGTAAAGTCTTGCATTTTTTCCAGTATCGTATCAGCTTGCGTACCATAAATAGTTGTCAAATACCAAGCATAATACGACTCTAAGCCTTGCGCCTCGACTTTGCGTTTTAGTTGCGCCATATAGTTATCTACCGCAGCACTATCGGCTAAAGGCTGTGGCGTGATGGGCAAATTTCGTGTTTTGCAAGCTACAAAGGACAAATCTTTACGCTTACGATAGACTAAATCTACAATGCGCTGCGCCATTTTGCGATAGCCTGTAAGTTTGCCGCCTGCTATCGAAATCAAGCCTGTTTCGGACTCAAAAATTTCATCTTTCCGCGATAGTTCCGAAGGTGACTTACCATCTTCATGTATCAATGGACGCAAGCCCGCCCAATTGGAAGTCAAATCTTCCATCTTTAAATGAATAGATGGGAAAGCATTATTTACAGCAGACAATAGGTACTCTGCATCCTTTTTCGTCACGATAATACGGTCAAAATTATCGGTATAAGTCGTATCGGTAGTGCCAATATAAGTAGTTTTGCCTCTTGGAATTGCAAAAATCATGCGTCCATCTGGCACATCGAAGTAGACAGAATGCTTCAAAGGTAATTTTTCGTGTGGTACAACTACATGCACACCCTTCGTGAGTTGCAAGCGTTTGCCTTCCAGCGACTGATTAATTTTCCGCAACTGATCCACCCACGGCCCACAAGCTGACACTACATTCGTGGCTTTAATCTCGAAGCTTGCGCCGCTTATTTCGTCTTTACACTGTATGCCTCGCACTTGCTCCTCTTCATATATAAAGTCTTCTGCTTTGCAATAATTCATTGCTATCGCCCCTTTCCGAACCGCTGTTTTTATCAATTCTATCGTCAAGCGCGCATCATCCGTTCGGTATTCTGCATAGAAACCGCTACCTTTTAGCACCTTTTCGTTAAGCAAAGGCTCTAGGGCTAAGGTTTGCTTTTTATTCAGCATTTTGCGTTGGTCTTTGCCTTTCACATTTGCCAATACGTCATAGACTTTCAAGGCAAATGAAGTCAACAACTTAGCATACGTTCCATTCTCAATGAGTGGCAATAGCATTTTTTCAGGCAATACCAAATGCGGTGCAAGGCGATGCGCCACGGCACGTTCTGTTCCTGTTTCGCGCACTAAACCAATTTCGAGTTGTTTTAGATAGCGCAAGCCGCCGTGTATCAATTTCGTGGATTTGCTACTTGTACCTGATGCAAAGTCCTGCTTTTCAATAAGGGCAACTTTTAAGCCTCTTGTAGCTGCATCTAAAGCGATTCCGCAGCCCGTCACGCCACCACCAATCACTAGCAAATCGAATGTGGATGCTTGTAATTGGTTCACTATGTCTTTCCTATGAATACTCGAAAAAATGCCTGTCGTGTTTTCCATTATATTATCGAATTAGTAAAGCGAATATACGGCTTATTTGTGCGATTATTTACCACAGAATCGTAAAATGAGGACACCAGTTTTATAGTCAAAATTTTATTTCCTCTGAATCCCAAATAATATTTTGCCCCTTCGTAAATTAACATATAAAATGCTATTATTTAGCAATTTTTAGGAAAATTTGTATGGTTTGCATCTAAAGAATTTTGAAAAACAGAAAAAACTCTAAAAGTAAATTGGCATATAAAAATTAATTGCCTTATATTTGCACTCCAATTGAAAAAATGGCTCTGTAGCTCAACTGGATAGAGTACCTGACTACGGATCAGGAGGTTCCAGGTTCGAACCCTGGCAGAGTCACTTTCAATTTGGCATATCTCAATTTTTTAGACTAAATTTTGTTGGGGAAGCTTTCATTTCTGTAATAGGCAGGAAGTATGATTATCGCCAGCTAAAAATAACAAACTTGTTTTTTGAAAAATTATTTGACATTAAGTAATTTTTTAAAAAACCAACAAACTATTACGCACTATGTCTAAAGTTTGTCAACTTACAGGAAAGCGACCTATTTCAGGTAATAATGTTTCGCACTCAAACCGCAAGACGAAGCGTCGTTTCTTGCCAAATTTGCAGAAGAAAAGATACTATATTCCAGAGACTGACCAGTGGGTAGAGTTGAAGCTGTCTACATCAGCAATGCGTAACATCAACAAATTAGGTGTCTATGACTACCTAAAGCGATTGGAAAGCAAGGGTGTGGATACAGGAGTAGTATTAAAAGAAAAGAAATAAATCCTAAAATTTAGATAAGCAATGGCTAAGAAGAGTAAAGGAAATAGAAATCAGATTATTCTAGAATGTACGGAGCATAAAAAGTCAGGTATGCCTGGTACTTCACGCTATGTAACACAGAAGAATAAGAAAAATACGCCAGATCGTTTGGAGCTAAAGAAATATAATCCTATCTTGAAAAAGTATACGATTCACAAAGAGATACGATAATTTCCATCTCTATTTCGTGGCGATTTTTATCTAGATAAAAAATAAACAATCATGGCTAAAGTATCTAAAAACTCACGTGTAGGACAACGGGCTGCCAATGCAGGTTCGGGACGGGATTTTGTGAAGGTGGTAAAGAGCGTAAAAGACCCTAAGACAGGGAAATATTCTTACAAAGAATTGATGATTCACAAAGATAAGGTGAAGGAATTCTTTGCGAATAAGAAATAAGCTATCTCAGCTTCCTAACGTGTTCAAATAATACCAAAAAGGCTTTTCTTGTTAGTAAGAAAAGCCTTTTTGTATTTGGGATTAAACTTCTCTGTGCTGAAAATTGTATTTTCCTTAAATTCGTACGCTTTAAAAATTAGTACATGAGCTTTTTTGATAGATTTTTTACCAAAGACAAAAAAGAAGACCTCGATAAAGGGCTGGAAAAAACGAAGAGTTCCTTCATGGATAAGCTTTCGAAAGCCGTAGTCGGTAAGTCGGAAGTAGATGAAGAGGTGCTGGATGAACTGGAACAAATCCTAATTACATCAGATGTAGGACTCGATACGACCATTAAGATTATTGAACGCATCGAAGCGCGGGTGAAACGCGATAAGTTTGTCAATACTGCGGAGTTGAATGAGATTCTGCGCGATGAAATTGTGCAACTCCTCGCCGAAAATAATACTATAGATGTAGACGACTATACCTTGCCTAGCGAACATCGCCCAGCTATCATTCTAGTAGTAGGTGTAAATGGCGTGGGGAAAACCACGACGATTGGTAAAATTGCATATCAATACCATATGCAAGGCAAGAAAGTACTACTCGGTGCGGGCGATACCTTCCGTGCAGCGGCAGTAGACCAATTGGGGATTTGGGCGAATCGCGTTGGTTGCGATTTTTATAGTAAAGGGATGAATACCGACCCTGCAGCCGTTGCCTATGAAACTGTGGATAAAGCCATCAATGAAGGACATGATGTAGCAATCATTGATACGGCTGGACGTTTGCACACCAAAAAGGGCTTGATGCGCGAGTTGAGTAAAATTAAGCGTTCTATCAGCAAACGACTACCTGATGCACCACATGATGTGATGCTCGTGCTGGATGCTACTACGGGCCAAAATGCGATTGAGCAAGCTACCCACTTCACCGCAGCTACAGATGTAACTTCTCTTGCACTCACAAAGCTAGATGGAACGGCTAAGGGTGGCGTAGCGATTGGTATTTCTGACCAATTTAAAGTGCCTATCAAATATATTGGTGTGGGTGAGGGTATCAATCAACTGCAAGTATTTAATAAGCGTGCTTTTGTAGATTCGCTTTTTGTTGGCGCGGAGGTTTAAGGCACTTTTCCTAGTATCCTACAAAATGACCTATATCCGCTGCAGATGTAGGTCATTTTTTTTTCTCCTCTTCAAGTACAGGCTTGGGCTTTTTTCCTAAATCTTCCAATTCTGTCAAGTGCCGTAGTACATTCGCATAAACCGAATCCATAAATATCGGATGTCTTTGCATAATGCTAATAGTGGTATCAAAATCCGCTTTGGTGATATCATGTACTTCGCATAGTTGCGTATAATAGACTTCTGCCATGCTATCTTTTACCGAACCAATTAAGGTGTTAATCGCTGCTTCTGCGATATACGCATCTGCTAAAACTGGTACTAGTTTTTCCTGTGGGATAGGGATATTTAGTGCATATTGCTCTTTTTGGCAGGCACAAAGGCAGACAAAACTCCATAAAATCACAAGATTAGCTCTCCAGAATAAAGTATTCATTGCTTATTTAATTTTCCTCTGAATGAACTTGTTTCATAATCTTCAACCGAATTCCACCATTTCATTGGTATGTTTTCATTATTAGTAGACATCATAATAATGCCTCCAACTATTGCACAAATAGTATCTCTATCTCCTAATATAGATACCGCTTTCCAAAGCCCTTCTTCAAAATCATCTAAATTATAAGCCGCACACCATATCGCATAAGGTATAGTATCTTGAGCCATCATTTGACTACCATTACCTAATATGGTTTTAAGAGTTTCTATACTGTAACTGTAAGGAATGGATTTTGCTTTTTGAATTTTATATTTAGTATCAGTTTCTGGTAGTTGCTCTACTATTTTTTCGATAAACTCTACTGGTGAATAGCTTTCTTTAAAAACATTTATTCTCGTAGTAAGTGCTGTTGCAACGGATACGGCAATAGCTCCTGTGATTCCTTCTATATTAGCATGTGTAATTTCTGCTGATGCTATTGCTAGTTTTTTTACGCTATCTATATTATCATAGTGATAAGCACCTATAGGACTTACTCGCATTCCAGCTCCATTTCCCATCGACCCCATACCATCAAAAACACTTTGCGATACTACTTTCCAATCCGAACCTCTATCAATTGCTCTCAGGATTCTTCTTGCAGTCGCGCCATATCCCCTATTCACATCTATATTGTGATTTTTGACAAAGATTTGAGCAAGTTCATCTTGATTTATGGTTCCGTTTACTTCCAACTGCTCTAATACGGCTATAGTCATTACCGTATCATCGGTAAACTCCCAACTTGTATTCGGAATTTCTCTTTTTTGAATATGGGTGATAATTGTATTTCTATCTCCAAAGAAACTCTCTCCAAAAGCGTCACCAATAGATACACCTTTTACAGCTTTACATGCTAGGGCTATTCTCTGTTTCTTATCCATGCTGCATATACTACATTTCTATGTAAAAAACTGTTTCGGGTAATAGAACGCAGTTTGGCGCGCTGTATTTTCATTGAAGTCCTTCCATTGGGTTACATCACCTTCAATTTTCACAATACCGCAAGTCGGGACATTCGGAATGTAATTGCCTGGAAAGAAATTGGCAATGCTAGTAAAGGTTGGATTATGCCCGAAGAGCAAAACCGTTTCCAAGTCATCAGACAACTCTTTTATGGCATTGATGACAGTAATAGAAAAAGCTTCATAAATATTATTCCGAATTTCTATCTCACAAGCAAGCGTCTCCGCAAAATACGTAGCTGTAGTACGCGCTCGATTGGCGGGACTAGACAATATCAAATCGGGCTGCACTCCAAGTTGTTTTAGGTACTTAGCCATATGTGGCGCATCGCGCAAGCCACGTTTATTGAGTGGACGGTCGCGGTCGCTAAATTCTGGATGATTCCAACTGGATTTGGCGTGACGGATAAGATAGATTGTTTTCATATAGCATTGTGTTGAGGAATGATATCGTGTGTATAACAAATTGCACAATTGTATGATTTGCTTCTCCCACCAATGAATTGGTGGGCTAAAACTATTTCGTGATAAAATTCAGCCCACCAATTCATTGGTGGGGGACGTATGCAAAAACATACATTGTAAATTTTTCAGGCAAAAAAGTGCAATTTGTTATACACACAATGATATCATTGTCTTTAAAAAACAACGCATTCTACGAAAAAAAACTGGATTTTCGTACTTTCTCCACAAAATCATAAGTCACAATACCTGCAGCGACCGCAACATTCATGGAGGTCTTTACGCCATACATCGGAATATGTACACAAGCATCTACTAATTGCAAGACTTCTTGGGAGACACTTCGGCGTTCGCTACCAAGTACAAGAATCGTTGGGCGAGTAGGCTCGAAAGTGGTATATGCTATACTGGTATTTGTAATTTCTACCGCTATGAGGTCGTGTGTTCTTTTTAATGCAGTAACATCATCCAAACTATGCAATTGCTGATAAGGTACATATTCGTGCGTAGAACGAGACGTTCGTTTCACTTTATGTACTTCCCACTCCCCTATTAGATTGTGAATATAAATACGCTCTAGACGCGCAGCATCGGCTAGGCGAAATATAGAGCCTATATTTCGCATATCTTGTACGCCATCTAAAAGTAAAGAAATAGGATGTCGGTTCGCATCAATATGGGCGCGATAGGTCTCAAAATCGGGGCGTTCTTCTGTGAAGTGTGTTGGTCTGACCATTTGTTGGTTAAATGGACAGGCGACTTTAAGTTCGCCTGTCCATCTTTCAAAATCTTATCTTATAATCGTGACATCACCTCGGATGATGTCTCCATTTCCTAAATTCAAACGAAGGATATAGTAATAGGTTCCTTCTGGCAAATCATTACCCATATCACTCTTGCCACCCCAAGTATTATCATAACCTCTCTGTGAAAAGACAATATCGCCCCAACGATTGAAGATAATCAATTCGTTATTAGGATATTTATCCAAATTCACACTTAGCAGTTCAAATACCAATTCATCGTTCAGTCCGTCGCCATTAGGTGTAATGGCATTATAGGTACTGAAACGCGCATCTGGGTCTACGGTAAGCTGTATGCGAACCAAAGCAGAATCACATAAATCAGGACAATTCGTATTGCAAATAGTATAACGGAAGCTATCTTCTACACTATCAAATAGTGCGGCTGCATCTGCTGAGTAGCGTACTTCACCATTTTCTACAGAATCTACTATACCAATGGTAGGTCTAGCTGAAAGCGCGATGCTCCAATTTGGTGTAGCCGTCAGATTATCATTCGCAATTAGACGTACTAATACGGATTCTTCTGTAGTCAAATCAAGCGTAGCGATGTCATTATTTGCATTAGGCGCGGCTTCTACGAATACCGTAAGCGTATCCGAGCTATAATCTGGACAGTCTGCTGAAGAAAGCGTCCATATGAAGCGATTCTCTCCGCTTTGAATTTCATCTACCATCGTGTTCGCATCATTTTCCGAAAGAATAATACCACTATTCAGCGCCGTCCAAACTCCTGTTGAACCTACGGGCAGATTTGCACTCAGTGTCGCTGTCGGGTCACAAAGTGTTTGAGCTGAACCTACATTCGCATCTTCTAAATCTACGTTTTGTGTCACTTGGATGCTTGCTGTTGCTACACAACCATTGTCGGTATCCGTTACCGCTAAGGTATATATGCCTGCACCCATTACTTCTACTTGCGCACTAGCACCAATCGTATTGCCATTAGCATCCGTCCAAGCATAAGTAATATTGTCACCGCTTGCTGTACCTGTGCCGCCTACACTTACAGTCGTTTCACAACCTAAGTCTATAGTCTCCGCTACATCAACGGCTGGTGCTTCGGTATTTTCCTCTACTGTAATTTCCGCTGTCGCGCTACAAAGTGTTTCAGTGTCTTGTACCGTCAAAATATAAGTACCAGCAGCATCCACGATAGCAGTTTCGGTATCCTGTCCATCGAAGAAGCTCGGTCCTTCCCAGCTATATACAATATTATCGCCTGCTGTTGAGCCAAAACCATTTAATATCACTTGTGGATTATCACACGTCAATAATTCAGGCGTTTCAATAATGACTTCTACATCGGAAGCTGTATCAACAACAATTGTGGTATCAGCTACACAGCCATTGCCTTGATTGATAATGCTTAAGGTATATATCCCAACCTCCTCAATTTCTGGGTTAAGGATAGTAAATAATTCTTCTCCTGCTTCATTTGTCCACGACACCGTTTCATCTCCTCCTAGAACTGTTGCAGAAGCATCTGGTATCACAGGCGTACCATCGCAAGTGAGTTCAAAAGTATCATTATCCAATACAATTTCACTTACTTCAATGTCCTGACCTATTGCAATCAAATCGGTACGCGTACACATGGAGCTGTTTTCCGTTACTTCCACATCGTATAGACCTGCTTCTGTAAGTGTTACTTCCGATTCTTCTGGCAATTCCGGCCAAGTACCACGTGGAATGAAGCGATAACTAAAGTCGCCTTCTCCGCCTGTCCATTCTGCATTAACCGTCACTACGGAAGTTGGGTTCAAGCAAGTTATTTCTTGTGAACTAATATCAATTGTAAGCTCTATGGTATTGGTATCGGCTTGCATGACTTCAAACTCCTGTTCTGCTACACAACCATCGGCATCCGTTAGGCGCACACGATAGGTACCAGGTACATCTACAGAAGCAATCGGTGTCCCTTGTCCATCAATGGGACCTGGCGGGCCTGCAATTATAGCCCACTCAAACGTACCTTCCGAAGAGGCAGAGGCATCAATATCAATAGCACTTGCAATACAAGGTAACTCTGGATAATCAGCTAGTACAATTTCTGGTAAATCTTCCGTTGGTACAACTTGTACGGAATCTATTGCGGTACATCCTGTAAAATTATTCGTTACGGTCAAGATATACATACCTGGTGAAATTATGGTAGGCGTTGCAGAGGCAGCACCTAAAAATACACCAGTACCTCCTGAAGCATCCTCCCAAAAGTAGGTCACATCTTCTGTAGTTGAGCCAGTAACGCCTAACTCTACTGTAGCTCCTGGAGCGCAACCTAAAGTCGCAATTTCTCCAGCTTCTGCTACAGGTTCCGTATAGTCTTCTTCCACTACGATACCACTTAGTACCATTGGGCAACCTGTGGCCATATCCGTTACAATTACTTCATATGTACCTGCTTCCGATACGGCAGGGTTGGTTTGTGTATCCAATGGAGGAGGTAATGGTCCCAATGTTGTACATCCTTCTACACAAGACCATTGTGTAGTAAAGCCAACCGTGTTTTCGACATTGATATTCAAGGCAACCTCAGTTGTTCGGCAGCTCAAGAAATCAATGAAACCTGGTGTGACGATTGGGGTATTTTCATTCGGGCTAACCGTTACGGTATCTGTCGCCGTACAAGAAGACACCAAATCTGTAACGACTAATACATACTCCCCAGGGTTAAAGACTTCGGCAAACTGCAAATTTTCCGTGCCTTCCCGTATGAGTCCGTCACCTGTCCACTCTAACAAAATGTTATTGCCTGTAGTAGTCAAAGAATCACCTACGGTCAAGCTTTGGGTATTACAATCAAATAGTTGATTGCCACCTGCATCCGCTACCAATTCGTCTTCATTTCTTATATCGCTTACTACCACGGTATCTTGTACTATACAACCACCACTATGTTCTAGGCGGAGGATATAAGTGCCGCCTTGTGTAATAACAGGATTTAGCGTCGTAAAGGTAGAATCCTGAAATTCACCATCCGTAGTTGTCCAAAGGAAAGTGGTATTTGCATTTTGCTCTGTATTGGACGCGTCTATAATAAGCTCTTCTTCATTACAAGTGAAGGTTAAATCTGGCCCCGCATCAATGAAGGGGTTCTCTGTTCTTGTCACGAGTACCGTATCTAGTGCTAAACACATACTTGCACTATCTTGTACTTGTAACTGAAATTCGATAGAATCTCCTGACATTACAAAAGCAAAAGCAGACTGCTGTGTACCAGAAAACACGGTAGCAGCATCGTCACCTAATACTGTCCAATTATACATAGTACCTTCTCCTACCGTAGAGCCTGCTCCGTCCAACGTCACACTATTTCCATTACAAGAAATATTAGAATCCATACCTGCATCTGCTACTGGTGTTGGATTGATAGGTTCTAGTGTGTAGCAATTATCTATAGCAAGTCCAGTACCATCCGTGATAGTTACGCAATGCTCCCCTGCTGTTAATTGATTTGCTATGGTACTGAATTGTGGCGGTGTACTATTCCAAAATACATCGTACTCTCCTGAACCACCAGACACTACTAACTCAATAGAACCATCCGCATTTGCAGCACAGGATGGTCCATTTAGGATAGCTTCATCTATAAATAAAGCATCATCTATACAAACAATACCGTGTAAAGGGTTGAGTGATAAATTCACGCCTTCACCGGTTGCACTAAACACTTCCAAAGGTACAGGGCTACTTGTGATGTCTACACGCGTACAATTTAGTCGTTCTCCTACAGCCTGCAGACAAAGCTCTAAAATAGACGTACCATTCTCCAGCGTTGCACTACTTGTAGTCGCATCCCAATTTACGGTAATAATCCCTAAGTCTGCCTGTGAAACATCTAAGACTGCAGCACTTGGTAATACGGCTGTTTCAATGATATCCTCGAAGCGGAAATTACTTGGATTCCAGTTGATAGAGAATTGAACATGGGTTAAATCGGTAAAATTATTAACCACAATAGGAACGCATACTGTAGAGTCAGGCTCAGCAGAAAAACCATTCGATACCTGTACCGAAAGCCCCTCCTCATTGAAGACACATAGCTCATTGCCTTGTGAAGTGACATTCAAAGGTAGATTATTAGAGTTGGTGCTAAACGCTTCTAAAACCGCAGGAAAATCGGTGAAAAAGACAGGCGCACACTGTCCGAGTGGCGCGTCGTCTCGTACTTGGAAGCATAAACTAAATACGCGTTCCCCATCTTCTAAAGTTTCTCCACTAAAGTTCGCACTCGACCAACGTAGTACCAAAATACCATTTGCAGCATCTCCTACATCAAAATCTGCCAAACTCATGCCTGGTACTGCAATATTTTCAATGCCCACAAACTCAATTAGTCGGGTTTCCCAACTCATAGAGGTTTGTAGCTGTATAATTTCTTTAAAATCATCGGCTAATATATCCACACAGACCCTTTCGCCTGGGCCAGGTGTAGCATTGGTCACACTAAGATTTAGACTTTCAGGCGGTCGAATAAATACTGAACCGCTCCGAATATTTAAACCTGCATCATTATCGCCCGATAAGGTAGTACTTACAAAAGGCGGTACTGGATTGGGGCGGAATGCAACTTGGCTAGACGAACCACCTGGCCCGATAGCCGTGAAGCAAGCTTCAAAAATACGTCGCTCTTGCGGTAAACCTACACCGTCCGCATTTGTCCAATCAACAATGATTGCACCATTTGCCGCAGCCGAAAGGTCAAAATCATCTATAGTAAGTCCTGGTAAGGAAATATTTCTTATCGAATCGAAGCGGAGTGTATCCGCGTCCCAAGCTAGTGTAAAACGCAAATCATCAATCGCTTGAATACCGAGTGCATTCACCGTTACATCTACACAGACTGCATCCCCAATATCGACCACTTCGGTAGAAGTCTTTGCGGTAATTGCGCCATCTTCAGAGCATACTCTTGCACGACCATCGTTGAGTTCTGCACAAGGCGAAGCACCTTCCGCAGCCGTCGAAATTTCGATCGGGGTAATCGCATTCGTAAAGCGAATAGGTGTGACTGCATTACTTACTCCTTTCACCTGAAAGCAGATGTCATACATCGTAGTGAACGGGTCTACGGTAATTCCGTTTTCTTCAAAAGTACTCCAAGAAACCGTCAATAAACCCTGATCCGAATCATTCGTATTGAAGAGGCTTGGCCCCATACTTGGAAAATCAAGATTAGGCTCTAAAGATACAAAACTTACGACGCTCGTATCCCATTCCATGGTATACTGAAAACTAGATACGCGCTCAAAGAAGTCGGCAGTAACGGGCAAACAGAAAAACTCCTCTGGACAAGGTATAATCTCTGCTGCTGATAGCGTGACAGGCACGCCAGCCACACTAATTTCTGCCTCCGTCATATTCGGAAAATCAACCCCAATATTTCGAGTAGAGGCATTGGGTCTTGTGATAAAGACCGAAGCACTATTGATACGAACGGTGGAACTACTTCCGCAATTATCACCCGTTTCAAAACAAATATCAAATAAGCCGCTTCTATCATCTAAAGTCGTTCCCATCCCATCGGGATCTTCCCAACTTAAATTGATGAAGCCGTCTGCGGCAGTTGTAATATCAAAATCGTCTACGCCTAAGCCTGGCAGGTTAAAATTTTGGACATTTAAAAAATTCAGGGCTTCGGGGTCGAAATTAATAGCGTATTGCATTACTAAAATATCAGTAAAATCCTGCGTATTGACCGTAATACAGAACTCTTCGCTATTGACATACATGCCTGTACCAGAGTCCAACTGGAACGAAGGTTGTGCATATAAACCAACTTGAATACCAACGCAAAAGAGCAAAAGGGCAAACAGCTTTTTCATGAATGCTAGCTTTGTTACTTTATTTATAATTTGGAACATAATTCATTCAATGAATAATGAACAATTAATAATGAATAGCTCAACTACATTATTCATTATTAATTGTTCATTATTAATTCATAAGTTTAATTTGCAAAAGAGAAGGCTATATTAACCTCATGCGTAGCACCTGCCGATGGGCCAAAAGAGCTAAAGGAATAATCGAAGCCATAGCCTATCTTTAGGTTGCGAGAATAACTCTCACTATCTCCTAGTAATAGTCCTGCCTCTACATGCGCGTTCTTTGCCGTAGAAAGTCCTGTACCAATCCACAGATTTTGAGCAAATTGATAACGTACGTTTACGTCCACATTGATAGGTGCATTGGGTACATATTTCACCCATATGGATGGCTCTATAAAATTCGCATCATTGAAAAAGGAAATCAATCCGATTTGTCCGTAGATATGCTGTACACGCTTTAAGGAAAAGTCGCCCGTATCATCCTGAAAGGTAAGGTCGAGTCCTACTGCTTGTGGCATGGCTACACCACCGTATAGATAACCGCCATCGCGCCCTAAACCATTCATATAGGTATAAGCATATACGCCCACGCCCACATCAGGATAGATTTGTGCCTGGCTGCCTGCCGCACTAATGTCCCCTTCATCCTTAAGACGAAGCTCATCAGTAAGGATGCTATACTGTACCGCACCTGCGCTAATCCCTACGCTAATCCCCCGATATTCAGGATCGTCTGAAATCACGCCTGCCAAACGGCCATATAAGCCCGTAAAGCCCGTCGGGCCAGTTTGGTCATTTATTAAATGCCCACCGAAGAGCAAGTTCGTGTTATACTCGGTGGTCATGTATTCACCTCGAAGGAGTTGCGTACGAGGTGCGTTTGCATAATCCGCCCATTGCACCCGATAAGATGCCCCAATGGAACCATTATGCCCAAACGCCAAAAAGTCACTACTCATAGCGGCTGGATTGATGACCGTATTTTGTTCTCGATATTGTGTAAATAGGGAAAGTTGCTGTGCTTGTATCGTTTGTAGTCCAGATAGTAACAGCAATGTTGTTGCTAGTAATTGAATCGCTCTCATGAAGAGGAACCGGTTTCGAGTGTTTGAAAATCAAAACTTAAGCGCGAATGGATTATAAATAGACGATTAGATACAAGATTTGAGATGTTAGACTTTTTTCAAATCCGACCGTAATGCTAATTTACTCTCATTCTATTTACTCATCTCATAGTTATGAAAAAAATCATGCTATTGAATGAGTATATGATACAGCCTTCATCAAACTCGTATTTCTACAAGCTTGAAAAGGCATTGAATCTTCTACACTTATAATCAATAGGGATTTGGACATACTACATACTCTATTTTGTTGGATGACAAAATTAAGTGTACCTCCGCTGGGGTTAGAGGACAAATTCCCTATTTTAATGATACTTACATCTACCTATATTTTGGTAGTGTATCAAAAAATCGTGCAAAATTAGAAAAATATTAGACATCCCTTAGGACTGGCCTAATAATTTCTATTTTCTCTCGTATGTCTTACAAATAATTGATAATCAGAGAACAGCATAAGCCGTCTGACAGCGTGAAAGCGGGCGCACATAAGCGTAGTGCTTTATGTAAACCATTTTAATTGTGTGAGTTGTAACTTGTTGAGATGCTTACTCCGTAGGAAGCGGTCGCAAATATAACGGAAAAATATGGTAAGGAGATTGTAATTGTGAATGTTAAAGTAGTTAAAACTGAAAAAAAACGGTAGAATTTGCATATTAAACGGTCTCAAAACCGACTTCTATACCAATACATTTGTATGTACCCCAATTACACAGCTCTCTGCCGTTTATAATTCCTCGGGGAAACGCCTATAAATCGCTTAAAGGTTTTGGAGAAGTGCGCTTGGTCAGAAAATTCAAATTCGTAAGCTAGGGCAGTAAGTTCTGTATCTGCTTGAATGAGGGATTTTGCAGTAAAAATCTTTTGCATCAACACATAATTCATAGGCGACATCCCGAATTTCGCTCGAAACAGTTTGGAAAAGTGATACTTATCCATATTAACAAAACGGGCGAGTTGCTCAAGCGTAATTTTTTCGGTGAGATGATGGTCAATATATAAGATAAGTTCCGACCAAACAGCAGATAAAAATTGTCTGTTCGGAGGACTTGCTTGATGATATTGTACCTTGAGTAGTGTAAAAAAATTGCTTAACGCAGTTTCTATTTCTTTGGTTTCCCGTGTGCTTATTTGATGTACCAAAATTCGGAATAACTCTACAATTTTAGGATGTTGCAACTGTCGATTATGAAAAACGATAGCTTTACCTCCAAAGAAGTAATCAAGCAAATCTTGTGAGGGATAAATGGTTTTAAACGCCACTTTCAGGTCTTTATCCATAATCGGATTGGCATGTATTTCATAAGGATTACAAATACTGATACTCCCTGCTTCGCTGTATATAACTTGCTCTTGCATTTGGATAGTTTCGACCCCACGCTCTATCAATGAAATGCAAAAAGTAGGATGAAAATGCTCTGGAATATTCGTTTTTTGCTCATCTACAGTAATGAGTTCAAGCTGGTCGAAATGTAAGAGTTGTATGTTTTCCTTCATGGTCACCTCAATATGATAATTTCTGATTCTAAAAAAATAGGGGGCGCATCTTAAATTGGTAAAA
>JAHDCQ010000418.1 GCA_020629845.1 Saprospiraceae bacterium
AGCCGATGAGTGAACTGAAAAAAGCATTTATTTCTTTCCAAAAAATACTGAGCATAGTACTATTTAGTATTGTTCAAAAAACTAAGGATTTATTTTTTGAACGTTTCTTACTTCGTTAATTGTTGGAATACATCTTCAATACTTAATACTTCTTGATGCAATTCTAAAAGTGTGAGTTTATTGGCTACCGCAAAAGCAAATATTTCTGCCCGAATGTCCTTATCAGAACGCGCACTCAACTGCCAGCGTTGCTTCCCGATACTTTTTACTTGCGCTACATTCGCTATTGCTTGCAGTTGCGCTGCTTTTACTGCTTCCTTAAACTCTACCGTCACTAAAGTCTGTCCTGAAATGCGTTGTTGCAAAGCTTCAATTGGGTCGTTCGCTACCAATTTTCCCTTATTGATAATCAGGACGCGGTCGCAAATCGCTTGTACTTCTTGCATAATGTGCGTAGAGAAAATCACGGTTTTTTCCTTCCCCAAGTTTTTTATCAATTGGCGAATTTCCACCAACTGGTTCGGATCAAGACCAGAAGTAGGCTCATCCAAAATCAAGACTTCAGGTTCGTGCAACATCGCTTGTGCCAAACCCACCCGTTGCCGATAGCCTTTAGAAAGCGAGCCAATCAATTTGTGTTGTTCGCGCTCTAGTCCCGTCTGCTCTATCATTTCTGTCACGCGCACCCGCTTATTCTTCACATTAGTGTGCAAGCCTGCAATGAAGGTTAAGTATTCCTTCACATACATATCCTTGTATAGCGGATTATGCTCAGGCAAATACCCAATGCGGCGACGCGTTTCGGTTGGGTGCTGTTCCACATCAAAGCCACAAACCGTAGCTGTGCCAGCCGTCTTAGGGATGTAACCCGTCACTATTTTCATAGTGGTGGTTTTGCCCGCACCATTTGGGCCTAAAAAGCCTAAGACCTCTCCTTTTTTTGCCTCAAAAGAGATGTCATGAATCGCTTTTTGTGTCCCGTATTCCTTTGTGAGTTGCTCTACTTTAACAGACATCTTATATGAGTGATGAGGTATGAATGATGAGATAGGAGTGCTATAAAAAAATCATCACTCATATCTTATCACTCATCGCTGTATTACTGTCGTACATAAACGGCCTTTCCTGCAGAAAATTCTGTTGGACGATACTTTTCTGCTTGTCCTTCGCGGCCTTTTTTAGAGTTTAAATAGAAGGTGTCTCTATGTGTAAATTCTATAATTCCAAAGAGATTTAAGCCTCGGAGTGGAGTTTCTTTATCAAAATCTACTAAATCTAATTGTGCAGGTATAGGCGTAGGATTGTAATTATACATTAATCCAAAAGTGTCCTTTTCAGCCAAAATCATTTTTCCAGTCTTATCCTTATTAAAAATAAGAACCTGCCCTGAACTATGATTTAGCCAAGTACCATCTATAGTTTTAGGTGCTTTAATTGGTCCATCGCTGCTACAACTTAAACAGTAAAAAAATAAAATAGGAAGTATAAATAGTTGCTTCATTATTTGTGTATTTGGCCGCAAATCTAGTGAAAAATGAGACAATCGTTACAGAATCGTTAAACTGTCTTCCAAAAAACACAAGCGTTTTTTTAATCCAACATTGTAGCGTATCATAGCGTTTTGAGGATGTATTTTCATTGACACAAATAATTAAATACAAGTAAGATGAAATTTTCAGCAATCGCGCTCTTCTTAAGCATGTTTACATTTGCTACTGCTCAAGTCAGTCATGCAGATTGGGATGCACTACTACAAAAGCATGTCACGACAAGCGGCAAAGTAAACTACGATGGATTTAAGCAAGACGCTGCTTCTTTGAATGCCTACTTAGGAAAATTAAGCAAAAATCACCCCAACTCTAATTGGACGCGCAATCAGCGATTAGCCTATTGGATTAATGCCTACAATGCCTACACTGTAAAATTAATTGTAGATAATTATCCTGTGAGTAGCATCACAAAACTGCATAATGGCAAGCCCTGGGAGGTGAAATGGATAAAAATAGGGAGCAAAACCTATTCACTGAATAATATAGAGCATGATATTATTCGTCCAACATTTGAGGAACCGCGCATTCACTTTGCGGTAAATTGTGCCGCTAAATCGTGTCCGCCGCTCCTAAATCATGCTTGGACAGCAAAGAATTTAGAAAGCAATTTGGAGCGGCAATCTCGCACCTTTATTAACAATACGCGCTATAATCAGATTTCGGATAGAGGCGCGAAGCTCTCAAAGATTTTCGAGTGGTATGCTGCTGATTTTGGCAACTTAGCTGCATTTGTTAATAAATACGCTAGCACCAAAGTAAAGGCTGGCAATATCAGCTATTTGGAATACGATTGGGCACTAAATAGTAAGTGATGAAATAAGAGTGCTGAGCGATGAGTTTTTACGAATTCATAGCTCAGCACTTACCCGTTATGTCCGTGATTTTCAGCAATTATAATTCAATTACTACCCGTATTCTTGTTGCAGGTAAGCCACCATCAATCATTATGTTAGGACTATTCCCTTGATGTCTACTTTTCAAATTAAGGTACTGTAGCCGTAATCAATGCCATCGCGCCTAGGTGATTGCGATGTCGAAGAGAGACATAATAAGTGCCTGATGCTAAACCAGAAAATGTAACATTCGATACGCCATCTGTGGCCACTATATCTCCGTCGCGTTGAATCAAAACGGCCTGCTGATCTACTGGCATAGTAGGGGCAGTAGTAGGTCTAACTTCCACTACTATCCAATCTACAATTGCATCTGTTCCTGAAACGGATAAGACAGCAGCAGTTGTGTTTGCACCAAGTCCATAAGGATCCGTTGTAGGTAGTATAGAACGTATATCATCGCGCATATCACTTGTGTTGTATGCACCACCCAAATAAGCTTTGATAGCAAGCTCCATCGAAATTGGATTAGTCATACTTGCCCCAAATTCAAAAGCACCCAAATCAGGACTAGTATCGCGATACATGCCTCTTTGGTCGGTACTAGCTACTCCTGAGCCTGCATCTATTGCAGGGCTAGAAGATTGCAAAGCCATTGTGTGCATTGCACCTCCATTATCAGCAAGCGGAGTTAATAAAGGATCAGATGACATGGCAAAACTTGGACAAGAACCCGCACAAGTGCCTACTAAGTTTGGATCGGGTTGAACAATTCCAATACTTGTAAAGATATCTTGAGGTGAATTGAAAATACCGATGCCATTATTGTGGATAATATTATTGCCAAGTGTTAAATGACCAATATTATAAATACCACCACCTGTATTGCTTGGGGTAAATGCCGTGGACGATGCTATATTTTTTGAGATGGTGCAATGGATGAGCGTCATAAAACCCGCATTACATATTCCCCCTCCTATGGCCAAAGTCAAATTACCTGTGATAGTAGTATTAATTGCGGTTATAGTGCCTGAAGCAAGATTATCAATCCCTCCTCCTCCAGTATTGCCTCCCTTATTATTGCTGATTAGACAGTCCATTATGTTCATCGTACCATTTTGATTATAGATGGCACCTCCTCTATCTGAAGAACGATTTCCTGTTAAAGTAACTCTATTCAAATTAAGCGTTCCTCTATTGACGATAGCTGAACCTGTTGGAAATGCAGCATTTTGTATCGTTATATCATTTATAGTTACGTGAGCAGTAGTCTCAATCTTAAATACCTGATAAGAAGCTGCTCCATCTATTACAATACCTACACCTTCTATGGTTACATCTTCTCTAACAATTGGTAAGAAGTTATCTAAAATAATGGTTCCAGTAACCGAAAAGTTAATAGTATGTGGTCCACTGCTTGCATTAATTGTCGTAATAGCCTCATTTAAGGAACCAGAGCCTGCAAAATCTAATGTACTCACCGTAATTGTGGCAGCATAAGAATAGAAACTACAAAGAATAGCTAAACAGCATATTCCGAATGGAGGTATTATTCGAGTTTTCATAATATTCATACCT
>JAHDCQ010000419.1 GCA_020629845.1 Saprospiraceae bacterium
GTAGAAGAACGTTTTATAATACGCTCCAAAGTTGGAAGGTCGTAATAATCTAAATGGCAAGTGATGCCAAAACGCGCACGCATTGGGGCGGTAAGCAAGCCCATACGCGTCGTCGCGCCAACTAGCGTGAAGGGTTCAAGATTGATTTGAATACTTCGAGCATTTGGCCCGCTATCTATCATAATGTCAATACGATAGTCTTCCATCGCAGAATAGAGATACTCTTCTACTACATTATTTAAGCGGTGAATTTCATCTATAAACAAGACATCATTCGGGCCAAGATTGGTGAGCAAGCCTGCCAAATCGCCTGGTTTTTCTAGCACAGGACCAGAGGTCATTTTCATTTCCGCTTCCAATTCATTCGCTACGATGTGCGAGAGCGTGGTTTTGCCTAAGCCTGGTGGTCCATGTAGCAATACGTGATCTAGAGCTTCTTCGCGCAGCTTTGCCGCAGCAATGAAAACTTCCAAATTGTCCACAATCTTAGGTTGTCCGCTAAAATCTTTGAGCGATTTCGGACGCAAGGCCTTCTCTATTTGGACTTCTTCTGATGTATATTGTTGCCCTGTTGGGTCAAGGTTTTGATTCATTCCTTACTGGAAATTTGAATAATATGAAGGCACATAAGTTAATATGTTCGCCAAATTGAAAATGGATAATTAAAAATTGAAAATTAGCAAAATGATTACTTTTTAAAATACTTACTAATAATGAATTACACATTTGGTGTTTCAATAATTTTCAATTATCCATTTTTAATTTTCAATTTGGCGAAGACATTGATAAGTAGTACGCGTTAATTATTTAGGTAAAATTTGAGTGCAAGATTTTTTCGAAATAATTAACACACTACTTAAGAAGAACTTATATGTACATATAAAGGTTCAATTGACTTATAATCCATAAATATCCGAATACTTCTGCACCGCATATTGATAGAAATAATCAAAATTCAACGCCTCGCCTGTAGTGCGTTCACAAAGTTCCGTAGCGGAGTATAAACGCCCATACTGGTGGATATTTTCTTGCAACCAAGTCAATAGCTTAGAGCTGTCGCCCTTAGTGATTTGTGTTTCCAAAGCTGCAATATCCTTTGTCGCTTGATGATAAAATTGCGCTGCATAAAAACTCCCTAAACTATAAGTCGGGAAATAGCCAATGCTACCATACGACCAATGCACATCCTGCAAAATACCCTGATTCGGGTGCTGTACCTCCAAGTCAAGGTAAGCTTTATATTTATCATTCCAAGCCGCTTCCAAATCCGCTACTTGCAGATTTCCTTCTAGCAAAGCTTTTTCCAATTCATAGCGAATCAGGACATGAAAATGATAGTGCAATTCATCCGATTCGGTGCGGATAAAGCTAGACTCTACTTTATTAATACCTTTGTAAAATTGCTCCACGCTCACGCCTGCCAGTTGCTTCGGGAAATGCTGCTGCAATTCAGTATACTGCGCTTTCCAGAATGGCAAACTACGTCCTACATTATTCTCCCACAAGCGCGATTGTGACTCATGGATGCCCAAAGAAGCATAGCGACCGCTCGGCAAACCATAGGCTTGATGACGCAAACCTTGCTCATACAAAGCATGTCCGCCTTCGTGGATGCTGCTCCAAAGTAGCGAAGTGAAATTATCTTCACTTACGCGCGTCGTTACCCGCACATCTTGTGGTGAAAAAGTAGTAGTAAATGGATGGGGCGACCAATCTTGACGACCCGCTTTGAAATTATAACCTATCTTTTTCAGAATATCAATGCTATAATCCCATTGGGCTTGTTTGGGAAAATGCTGTACTAGGAAGGAATCGTCCACTTGCTGTTTTGCTCGAATTTCACGGACAAAATCTACCAATTTGGCTTTCACATCCGCGAAAAGCGTATCGAGCATTTCTGCCGTGAAATCCGCCTCGTATTCATCCAAAAGCGCATCATAAGCATGTCCTGTATAGTCTACGATTTCTGCTTCTTCGCGCTTTATTTTTACCACTTCTTCCAGTGCCTCTTTGAACACACTAAAATCATTCGCTTCCCGCGCCTTCAACCAAGTATGATAAGCATTGGAGCAAGCTACCGCGCGACGCATTACAAAATCATGGCTAAATTTTGCGGTACGTTCATAGTCTTTGCGCGAAAGCTGGATATTTTTTCGAGCTTCTTCATTTAGTGCTGCACGATCGCTATCCAATTGTTCTAGTACTTCGCCGAAGCGTTCGCTGGTCGCAATTTCGTGTGCGATACCACTTAGTGTAGCAATTTGCTGTGTGCGAAAAGCATTGCCGTCAGGCGGCATGTGCACTTCTTTATCCCAACTTAAAATAGCGATAGATGCTTCCACATCCATATATTTCCGCATATTAGCGGTGTACTCGTCATATAACTTGTCTGTCTGTATCATGATGATGTTGAATTGTTGTTCAGAGAAACAATAAGCATTGCCCAACCGATAATAAAAAATACACCTCCGATGGGCGTAATCGGGCCTAACCACGTCCAAGAGACAATGCCTAATACTTCGCGGCAGGCAAGCAGATATAATGAACCCGAAAAGCATAAAATACCCAGGCCAAATGCCCAAGCTGCGCGACTGAGCCATTTGGAAGTATACCAATGTCCTAGTATACCTACTATAAGCATTGCGAATCCGTGATAGAACTGATAACGCACGCCCGTCTCAAAGGTTTTGATTTGCTTAGCTTCAAGAAGCGATTGTAGCCCATGTGCGGCAAATGCACCAAGCACTACTGCTAGTAATAAACAAAGTGCGCCGACTTGTAGTATCTTTGCATTCATGTGGGCAAAAGTAAATACTAGCTTATGAAAAGCATTCAACTTGCTTATCAAAATTTTGTAGAAAATATAACGCCTATCTTCGGAGAAGGAGAGGCGCGAAGTATTGCACGAATCGTATTCGAAGACGAATTTCGTGTCTATAATGTGCAGCGTCAGACGGAATTTGCTAAGTCGCAACAGGCTCGCTTAGTAGCTATTGAACAACGTTTGTTGAACAATGAACCTATACAATACATACTCGGTCAGGCTGATTTTTATGGCTTAAAATTCAAAGTAGATAAGCGCGTTCTCATTCCGCGTCAAGAGACTGAAGAGTTGGTGGCTTGGGTAAGCGAATGCTTGGTGCATAGCCCTGTGTATATCAATATTTTGGATATTGGCACGGGTAGCGGCTGCATTCCAATAGCATTAAAACACAAATTTCCAGAAGCCAATATTCATGCCTTAGATATAAGTGCCGACGCGCTCGAACTCGCCAAAGAAAATGCAGGCGATAAGGAAATTCATTTTCATCATATAGATATTTTGGATAGAGATAGGTGGCAAAAGCTAGGCATGTTCGATTATATCATCAGCAACCCGCCTTATATTCCTACCGAAGAATCAGACTTGATGCCTGCTTGGGTGCGCTTGTTTGAGCCGCTTATTGCCTTATTTGTAGAAGATAAAGATCCTTTGGTTTTCTATGATATTATCGCCGAATTTGCAATGCTGAATTTATATTCGGAAGGGCAAATTTTCTTTGAGTGCAATGAGTTTAATGCTCAAGTAGTAGCTACTTTATTAGAGGAGAAAGGCTTCGCGGAAGTCGAAATTCGTAAAGATTTACACGGAAAAGACCGTATGGTGCACGGAACTTTTGTGGAGTTATAAGTTATCAGTTATGATTCAGAAAACTCTTTTTAAATGATAACATAAAACAATAGAATCACTTTTTTTCTATATTTGTCCATATAGACTTTAGCCATTGGTCTTTGGCAAAAATGTCAAAGAACCTATTTCAGGACATGACGTGAGTGCTAAAGACTAAAAAAAGTGAGTCCATGTATCATTATAAAAAATGATTCTTTGACAATTTTTGCAAAAAACGCACAGGTGGACGGTCGACTTCGGTTCGACTCTCCACTAACTACTGCCAAAATGGACAGGCGAACTTGGAGTCG
>JAHDCQ010000420.1 GCA_020629845.1 Saprospiraceae bacterium
TTGTAGCTAGACTTTACAGCCACGAAATAAATACTGGCGCACCTATAGCATTAGGTGATAAAATTAATCTCTTTTTAATCACTTGGCTGCCTACCTTCACACTTATGGGTATGGCCTATGCCCACCTTTACGTGCTACTACCAACTTATTTATATAAAAAAAAATATGTGCATTACATCATAGGAATAGCTGTAGTGATATTAATATTTACCCCCTTCTATCTCTACTTTACGGATTGGGTAAAAGGAGCAGAAAAAGTGATTTTAAACGAACCTTATGAAGCGAAATATAATACTTGGAAAAAAGCATTTACGCCGGGAATAAGTGTTTTTATAAAAGCAGGTCTTCCCTCGCTAATTACGATTGCTACAATGACTACGGGCTTAAAGTATGCTAAAAACGCGGCACAACGCCTGCAACAAACCGAAGAATTAGAACAAAAGCAGCTAGAAACAGAATTGAGCTTATTGAAGACTCAGGTCAATCCACACTTTTTCTTCAATACGCTGAATAATCTGTATGCACTAGCTAAACGCGGTTCAGAAAAAACCGTCGGCACACTCGATAAATTTTCAGAATTGATGCACTATATGGTGCATGATTGTAAAAACAAGCTCGTACCATTGATGAAAGAATTTACCTTCATTCAGAGCTATTTAGAGCTAGAAAAACTCCGCCTAAACGAACGCGCTAAGGTAAATTATACGATAGAAGGCAATGTAAATGGCTATAAAATTGAGCCACTTTTGTTCATTTCGTTTATTGAAAATGCCTTTAAACATGGCGTAAACTCGCAACTGCAAGGAGCTTATGTAAATATTGATTTCGCACTACAAGGCGAAAAACTAAAATTTAGCATAGAAAACAACTACGACGACGATAGCAAAACCAAGGGAGGACAATTTGGACTCTCCAACATAAAGCGACGTTTAGCTATTTTGTATCCACAGCAGCATCAATTAAACATTCAAGATGACGGCAACGTCTATCGTGTGGATTTGGAGTTAGAGTTGAAACACTAAATATTGTCCGCTTTAAAAAGCAAATCACCCATAAGTTTAGTAAGGAGACCGTTAGCATTTATCAGTTGCGGTCTCTACTTTTGAAGCAAAAATTCACAAATAAGCATTCCAATGACAATAAACTGCCTACTAGTAGACGACGAGCCTTTAGCAATGACCATTTTAGAGGATTATATCCACCATATTCCAAGCTTAAATATAGTGGCAAAGTGCAATAATGCCTTTGAAGCAGCGGATGTATTGCGTAGAGAATCGGTACAATTATTGTTTTTGGATATTCAAATGCCAAAGTTGACTGGGCTGGATTTTATGCAAACCTTAGATACACCCATTGAAACCATTATCACTACGGCTTATCCTGAATTTGCCGTAAAGGGCTTTGAGTTAGATGTGGTAGATTATTTGATAAAACCCATCGGCGAGCAGCGGTTTATGAAAGCCGTCAATAAAGCTTTTCGCCGCCTAAAAGCAAAGGAAATTGACCTCAGCCACTACGAAGAAGACCGCTATGACTATATGTATGTAAAGTCAGAATATAAACTGATAAAAGTAAATTTTGATGACATCCTTTACATTGAAGGCATGAAGGACTACGTACGCATTGTAACGACCAATCAGAAGATTATGACTTTACAATCTATGAAAAGAACATTAGAAGACTTACCGACCAAAAACTTCAAGCGCATTCATCGTTCGTATATTATCGCCCTAGATAAAATTGCGGCTGTAGTTGGTAATTCGGTAAGCATTAATCAACAACTCATACCAATTAGTCAGACGTATCAAGAAGACTTTTTTGAACATATTAACAAAACGAGGAAATAAAACTAAGCCCTCGGACAAATCTTAAAGACCGATAAATTATCTATCAATACATTCCCTTCTCTGGAGAAGAAACCGTCCTTATAATGCGCTTCGATGATAATGTAATTGATGCGTTTTTTAGGCGTAAACTTAAACTCATAGGTTTCCCAATCACTATGCTCAATAAATTCTTCTGTTTCCCCAATAATTTGGTCTTTACCACAGCGTTTTCTGCCCCCCCAAATTCGGACTTTTATCGGTTTATTGTAGCCTGCATAAGTCTTAGAATGAGCCAAGTCAATGCTAAAGGCATAGCATTCGGTCGTCTTTAGAGGCGCGGATAGTCGCTGACCAATACTTTCCCAAGTACCATTGCTCCTTGTGATTAAGCCCATAAAAGTCTCACCTTCAGAGGGTTCATTATATACGCCCCAATAACCTGGCAATATATCAGGCGTAGTAAGCGGCGCACAAGCAAACCAACCTACTGGCACGATAGCATCTTGGGGTTCGCCTTCAAAGGAGGCATTGCTGAGGCTAATGTTTTGCATAGCTTGTTGGGCTTCCATTTGTACAAAAAATAGCAATAAACTAGCAAGTAGAATATATTTCTTCATGGCTGATGTTTGTGATTAAAGTACGTCGAAAAACAACTTTTAGTTGTAGCGAAGGTGATAAGAATCCGTTAAAAAACCAATTTTATAAAGAGATATGAGATATGAGACATGAGATATGAGACATATATTATCTTGTCTTTCAACTTTTTACGCCCCAAAAACAGCGGCATAAAACACACCATTTACTATTGGAAGTTATGTTTGATTTAATGTGAAGAAAATGTTATTTCAAAAATAACTTAAACTTGAAATTGAGTAGATTGTTAATTCAAATAAATTACAAAAAGAGACAAACTGTCTCAAATCTCAAATCTATAAAAAATGAAATCCATTTTAAATCTTATTTTTGTAGTCGCATTTTTAGGCTTAGGATTCTATTTAGGAAAGTCTAATAACGATACTAAAGCCTTAGAAACCACCGAAGAAAGTACTACAAGAATAGAAGAAAACATACCGACAACTCCCGCGCCTAAAACCGTAAAAGAAGAACGCAACAAAGCAAGCAATTTCTCCTTCAAACGCGGCAACAACAGCCTAGCCAAAGCCGAACAAGCCACCATTGATCTCTTTGAATACGCCACGCCTTCCGTGGTTTTTATCACGACTTCTACTTTACAGCGCGGCTATTATTCACGCGATGTCACGGAAGTACCTAAAGGTAGCGGTTCAGGTTTTATATGGGATAAAGAAGGACACGTCATCACCAATTATCATGTTGTTCAAGATGCAAATCGCTTGAAAGTGACCTTGAGCGACCAAAGCACTTGGGATGCCGAAATGGTGGGCTATGCAGCAGAAAAAGACCTTGCCGTGCTAAAAATTGATGCGCCTAAAGACGTGCTACGTCCGCTTCCACTTGGCAACTCGGAAAACCTGCGGGTAGGACAATCTACTTATGCCATTGGCAATCCGTTCGGGCTTGACCAGACGCTGACCACAGGTGTAGTGAGTGCTTTAGGGCGCGAAATAGAATCGGTGGGTGGTGTAACGATTCGAGATGTAATTCAGACGGATGCAGCGATTAATCCAGGCAATTCAGGTGGACCACTCCTCAACTCTTCAGGCGAATTGATTGGAGTAAATACGGCTATTTACTCGCCTTCGGGTGCATATGCAGGTATTGGTTTCTCTATTCCTGCGGATGCAGTAAGTTGGGTAGTGCCTGATTTGATAAAATACGGACGCATCAACCGTGCTACGATTGGTATTACGCCCCTTCGACAGCAAGAAGTAGATGGCGTGATGGTCTATGAAGTATTTGAAGGCAGTGGCGCAGCTAAAGCAGGCTTGCAACCAACCTACCGCGACCGCTACGGACGCATTAGCTGGGGCGATATTATTGTAGGCATTGATGATGAAAAAATCACTTCTTTTAGTGACTTGATTTTGACTTTAGAAAACTATAAATCAGGCGATGTGGTAAAGGTGAAAATAATTCGTAAGCGTCAAGAAATGGACGTGGAGCTGGAGTTGGGATCATCTGTGGAATAAAATTACATGCTTGTTGAAGTTCT
>JAHDCQ010000421.1 GCA_020629845.1 Saprospiraceae bacterium
CGATATAGTCAGTTGTCCAATCATTGCGCGCTTCTTTTTGAATGACTAAGGCATCAACTACACAATCTTTTTCTTGACGTTCAAATTGCAATAATAATCGCTCAATAGGTTTATCAGCTTTAGGGTGTATTTCTGTCTTTCGCGTACAAAACAGGCTATAGGTGCGTGCTATTTCCTCGAAGCGCAAGCCTTCTATAAAGGGCAAAACGACACAGAATTTTCCATCTTTCGCCAGTAATGCGCGTACCGAAATTAATAAGTCGCCATGTGGCAACTTGATAGTATGTCGTACATTGTTACGTTCTTGATTGCTGGAAAAGGTGCCGCCTGAGAAAAATGGCGGATTACTCACAATAAGATCGTATTTGTCACGGGAAGCTCGAGCAAAATCTTGAATAGCTTCTGGGAATGCTGCTAGGCGATTTGCCCAGGGGCTTGCTGCCATATTTTGTTTGGCTTGAGTGCAGGCTTTTGTGTCTATTTCAACAGCATGTATTTGCGTCTTGGCGGTGCGTTGTGCCAACATAATTGCAATCACGCCTGTCCCAGTTCCTATATCCAAAATGCTTTTGGTGTCCTGCACATCTGCCCACGCACCTAGTAGCACACCATCTGTACCAACTTTCATTAAGCATTTATCTTGTTCTATTTCAAATTGTTTAAAGACAAAGGGTTTGTTTATTTTTACTTCTTGTGTCATGTTTATTAATTATGCTCTTAAAACAATAGCTGAGGGCAAAGATAGTTTTATAATAGGTGTTATCTTTGCAAAAAAAATAATAAAAATGAGACTTTTATATCTCTTGAGTTTATGTGCAATTGTCGCAGTTGCCTGTCAAAACGATCCTAAAACAACTAGTACGGTAGATACGTCTACAAGTACTCCTAAGGATATGGACGAAGGAAAAGCCGTAGTGGTATCCACTAGTGACAAAAATGGTGTAGTTACAGTTGCAGATACCATTCCAAATTCTGAAAATAGTGGTAGTACTGCTGCACCAAGCCAACCAACTACTTCAAGCTCAAAAGAAGCGGAAGTAAGTGAAGAGTATGATCCATATCGAGATATTTCAGTCGGTACGATTACGAATGCTTGCCAACTGGTTACGGAGGCGGAAATTCGGAAACGCATACCAGGCTTTTCTAATGTTCAAGAGATAAGAATGACTCCGCGCAACTCGCCTGACAATCACGCCAGTGCCTGCGAGTGTAATGCGATGAATGAGAAGAAAGTGTTTGTGATAGGCTATCGCAAAAATCCTGCAAACCTGCAATATATTGATGAAATCATAGCAAAGGGCGAATTTCGCGAATATGCCCCTGATATTCCACCTTATCAGCCCGTCGCAGGCTTAGGGCAGAAGGCGGCATTCAATACAAAACATGGCTACTTGAAGTGGGTAGGAGATAATGGTGTACTCGTATATACCTATGTTTTCCCGACCACTGTGCAGAATGTGGACACCTATCAGAAGGTACTCTATGATTTTGCACAAGATATTGATGCGCGCTTTAATGCAAAATAGCATAGTACACAATGAGTGAATGAAAAAATGGTGAATGAGTGAATAATTATGAGTTTCATTCATTCATTGTGTATTTACTGCTTTATTTTCTATTCAGAGGCGTGTACATTTTCAATTTTCAATTCACTATGCGGCTAATTTTACTCTTGTTTTGCTTTCCTATCATGTCATCAGCACAACCAAATGTATTGCAACAACTTTTGGACACAAATTCTGAGTCCTTCAAGGCAATTCTAGCACAGCCTGAAAAATATCAAGCCCAAATTATCTATACGCAAATAGAACGCAATGCAGAAAATCGTCCTAGTTTTCAAACGTATGAAGTGGGCGTAGATGAATCGCTTTATTATTATCCAGCCAGCACCGTGAAAATGCCGACTGCTTTTCTAGCTTTAGAAAAACTCCATCAATTGCAGATTGTCGGTTTGGATAAGCATACGCCTATGCGAAATGGAGTAGGGCGCGTTCCACAAACCGCAGCAAGCACCGATGTAACAGCGGCAAATCTGTTGCCAAGTGTAGCGCATTACATCAAGAAGATTTTTATAGTAAGTGATAATGATGCTAACAATCGGCTCTATGAATTTTTAGGGCAAGCCAATTTGAATGCAGCTTTACAAGCCAAAGGCTATCAAAACTCCCGTATCGTACATCGCTTAGGTGCTCCAGGAGCTAGTTTTGATGTAGAGAGCAATCGCTACACCAATCCTGTGAGTTTTTATACTGGCGAACAATTGCTTTATCATCAAGGAGAGGTGCATAGTATGGATGAGCGGGAATGGGATTTAAAAAATGCAGTACGCGGCAAGGCTAGAATGACCAATGAGGGGGAAATTATCAATGAACCCTTTGACTTTCGGACGAAAAATTTTCTAGCATTACAGGATTTGCATGATATGCTAAAATCGGTACTTTTTCCTGAAAATGTACCTATTGCTCAACGCTTTCAATTGAGTGATTCGGATTATGATTTTTTGTATAAAACCATGTCCACTTTACCCAAAGCAAGCAAATATCCTGATTATAGCAATAAGGAAGACAATTACGTAAAGTTTTTCATCTTCGGAGATACAAAAGATAGCATTCCTGACCATATTCGCATCTTCAATAAGGTAGGTTGGGCCTATGGTTTCTTGACGGATATATCCTATATTATAGATACGAAGAACAAAGTAGAGTTTATGCTTTCTGCCACCATCCACGTCAATGAAAATGAAACCTATAACGATGGCGTATACGAATACGAAACGATTGGTTTGCCCTTCTTTGGCAATTTAGGAAGGCTGCTTTATCAGCATGAATTGGAGCGCAAAAGGAAACACCAACCCGATTTTAGCCGTTTTATTAAGCAATAAATTGTATCAGGTATTAAGTAGGTCTCTGCTTAAAAGTACCTAATACTTAATACCTGATACCTATTTCAAACACTATGAGAATACAAATTATAATCATCCTACTCGCAATAAGTTTCCAATTAACTGCCCAAAAATATAGCAACGAATTCCTCTCTATAGGTGTGAGTGCGCGCGCCCAAGCGATGGGTAATGCTGTAGTAGCCAGCACCAATGATGTGACGGCAGGCTATTGGAATCCTGCAGGCTTGGCTTTTGTGGGTAAAAGTACAGGTTTGCAACTCGGTGCTATGCATGCAGAGTGGTTCGCAGGCGTAGGGAAATTCGACTATGTGGGTATGACCGTGCCTTTTGCTAATGGAAAAAGCCGCATAGGGATATCCTTTATTCGCTTTGGTATTGATAATATTCCGAATACCCTCTCCCTTTTTGAAGATGATGGCACGATAAATTACGATAATATCAGCGAGTTTTCAGCAGCAGATTATGCCTTCCTAGTGAGCTATGGCAAAGCCGTGACGACTAAGGGCAATGGCAAATTAGCGATTGGGGGCAATGTCAAAATTATTCGCCGCTTGATAGGGACATTTGCGGATAGTTGGGGTTTTGGCTTGGATTTATCTACCCAATATCGCTTGAATAATTGGCGCATGGGCTTACTCGCGCGCGACGTGACAACGACCTTCAATGCTTGGAATTTCCAATTTACCAATAACGAAAAAGAAACCCTCCTCCTCACAGGTAATGATATTCCGATTAGTTCTACCGAAATCACACGCCCGCAACTGATTTTAGGACTCGGCTATCAATTTAAGTTTGGCGATATTAGCGTATTGCCTGAATTCAATGCGGTAGCGACTACCGACGGGCAACGCAATACACTAATTTCGGGCGACCCTATTAGTATTGACCCTTCGATGGGAATAGAAGTGCAGTATAATAATTTTCTCGCGCTACGTGCAGGAGTCAATCAATTTCAGCAACTCAGCGACTTAGATAGAAGTGACTATTGGACAGCACGCCCAAGCTTGGGAGTCGGTTTAAAACTTTCCAATTTGGTGATTGATTATGCCTTTAC
>JAHDCQ010000422.1 GCA_020629845.1 Saprospiraceae bacterium
AACTACATTCTTTGTAGTTGTGCTATTTTATGCTGTAACACTCCAAGCACAAAACAGCATCGAAAAACCCGATTGGCATTTCTTTAGCAAAGCCCTTATCCCTGAACCTGCTCCTAATATGCCCGATTGGGTAAAGCCCTTATATGGCACATCAGTCAATATCGCAACAGTAGAATCCGCTATGTTTGAGCATTATACTGCCAATGGCGGTTTTAAACGCGATACCTACAGCCGCTTTTTTCAGCGTTGGGCAGATGCCGCTACACCTTATATAGATGAAAACGGCAATGTACAAACTTGGACGACAGCCGAGCTATTGACTCAAGAAGCGACTCCAAAAATAAAACCGAACCAATATGCCAAAAGTGCAAACAATTGGACGTTTTTAGGCCCTGACGAAACCAATTGGCGCGCCGATGACAGCAATTCGGGCAAAGCCAACTGGCAAGCCAATGTATATGCTTTTGACATTGCACCTTCCAATACCAATGTACTTTATGCCGCCACAGAAACGGGGGGCTTATTCAAAACCACCGATAAAGGACTGAATTGGACATTCATTTCGCAGTACTATAACTTTGGCAATGCCATACAATCCATTAGCATACATCCAAGCGACCCGAATACGCTTGTGGTTGGTACGAATACCAATATCCTAAAAAGTACAAATGGCGGCTCTACTTGGACAACGGTCTATACGCAAAGCGGTTTGGCTTGCACCGATTTAGAATATCACCCAACGAACGCCAATCGCATTTTTGCCAGTACCGAAAAAGGTTTATTGCGCTCCGATAATGGTGGTACAACTTGGAGTACGGTTCTGACCGAAGCATTTTATGATGTAGCATTTCAACCTGCTAATGCGAATCAAGTATATGCGCTTGGACACAATACCAGTACTGGCTTATTTGTATTTTATAAAAGTACGAATGGAGGGCTAAGTTTTGGTCAAAGTATGAGTGGTTGGGGGGCGATTTATGAGCGTTCAGGCGGAAAACTTAGCGTAAGTATTGATGGCTCGAATTATGTATATGCGATTTTATTGGCGCAAGATGCTGGTGGCGGCAACGAAAAACCTTACCTCCAAAAAAGTCTCAATGGCGGCGCAACTTGGACAACGGTGGCTACTGGAACAAGTACCGCCTTCGATATGAATAATGGACAAGGCTATTACGATTTATCCATTGTAGCGAGTCCTTTCGATGCCGAGCATGTCATTACTGGAACGCAACAAATTTATCGCTCTACTAATGGTGGAACATCATTTACAAAACTTACGGGTTTCGGAAGCACGCCTATTTCCTTACACCCTGATATTCAAGATTCAAAATGCGTAGGTAATGATTGCTGGATTGCTACCGACGGAGGCATGGCCTATTCTACCGATTTTTTTGATAATCCAAATAATTATTTTATCCGAAATAAAGGCATTGCAGGCAGTCATTTTTGGGGCTATTCGCAGGGCTGGAACGAAGATATGTTCGTGGGTGGTCGCTATCACAATGGCAACACGGCTTGGCACGAAAACTATCCTACGGGGCAAACCCTCCGCATGGGAGGTGCAGAAAGCGCGACAGGTTGGATATTGTACGGACGTAATCGCAAAGCTTATTTTGATGATATTGGCGGCTACACCATTCCGATGGCTATAAATGATGCACCAACACAAGATTTTTCTTTCACCAAGCATCCCAATAAAGTATATGGGCGCACCACAAGTCGCCTATTGAATCATCCTGAAAATGCCGCGATTTACTTCACAGGAGAAGGCAATGATTTTTGGAAATCGGAAGATGCTGGAATTACCTGGACTTCCTTGAACAACTTCGGCGAACGAGTCTGGTGGTTTGAAATAAGCAGAAGCAAGCCTGATGTGATGTATGTTTTCACCAATAGTGGTTTCCATAAAACGACTAATGGCGGCACGACTTGGACAAATCTTACCGCTTCGCTCCCAAGCGGCTGGGGACGCTACGAACGAGGGCGCGTGACCATAGATGGGCGTGATGAAAATACCCTTTGGCTACTTCGCTATAATGGTGGCAATGGCGCGAAAGTCTATAAATCCACGAATGGCGGTACAAGCTGGACAAATTGGACAAGCTCGACTTTGGATAATCGAAACTTTAGTTGCCTTGTACACGCTTTAGGCACGAATGGTGGAGTCTATTTAGTTTCCACAAGAGGCGAATTGGGAGAAGCATCCAAAGTATACTATCGAAATAATAGCGATTCGGATTGGCGCGATTGCTCTACCAATTTCCCAGCAGGCATGGACGCACTCAAAGCCGTACCTTTTTATAGAGATAGCAAAATTCGCGTGGCAGGTACATTGAGTGTCTGGGAAATGGATTTAGTAGAACCTTCCAACATTATTGCACAACCTATGATTGCCGCCGAAAGCGAGCTGAAATGTGGGCAAGATATTCCCTTCGATTGTTATTCAGTCCTAGACCATGCAGGTGCGACTTGGTCGTGGTCATTTCCAACAGCCGCTTATGTGAGTTCCACAACCATCCGAAACCCTGTAGTGCGCTACGATGCACCAGGCACATACACCGCTACACTCACCGTCACAAGGGGTGTAGAAATGGATAGTAAAAGCATCAATGTAGTAGTGGGTACTGGAGGAACCTGTGTGAATGGCATGGTCATTGACCCTAATAATGACACGGATAATGACGGCATCAATGATTTTCTGGAAAGCACGACTTGCGATAATGAACTGACGCAAACGGCTTGGGTAGATGGCTCAAATGCAGTGGTAGAGACCTTTGATTTTGGTGGTAGTAGTACAGGTGTCTTTTATGTAGAATTGAATGCCTTTACCAACTGTTACAATACAACAGCTACACTAAAGGCTTTTGTGGATTTAGATAACCAAGTAATACAAGTTATTTCTTATGACCACTTCTCTACTGCACCAAATGACATCACAGGCGACGGCACGACTATGATTACCTCTACATCGAGTAGCTATGCGAAGGTGCGTTTTCAACTAAATGGTACACAGATGCAAGTGATTCAAGTAAGTAATGCTTGTGGTTCGGTCATGCGATTGAATCCCTCTTGTTGGTCGAGCTTGGATGCGGATGGCGATGGACAACTTAACCTAAATGACACGGATAGCGATGGAGATAATATAGATGATACCACCGAAACAACCGCTTGTGATAATGCCCTCGCACAAAGCACCCAAGTGTATGGTACAGATGTGCTTGTAGAGACGGTGGATTTTGGTGGTGCAAGTACTGGACTGTTTTATGTGGAGTTGAATGCCTTCACGAATTGTTATAATACCACAGCTACTTTAAAGGCTTTCATTGATTTAGACGAACAAACTATACAAGTAGTGTCTTATGACCATTTTGCGACTGCTTCTGATATATTTATTGGAAATAACACCAATACTATCATATCCGATTCGGGAAGCTATGCTAAAATGAGTTTCCAACTAAGTGGCAATCAGTTGCAAGTCATTCAAGTATTTAATGCTTGTGGCGATGGTGCATTTATGCGACTCAATACATCCTGTTGGTCTGCTTTGGATAATAATGGAGATGGCGTAAATGACTTTTTGTATCTTCCTGTATTCTTAGAAGCAAAAGCAATGTTACAAGGGGCGTATGACGGCGCAGATATGAGTACGATTTTGCAGGAAAACAACTTAATTCCCCTAACACAACCTTATGCACCTGGCTATGCTGGTACAGAAAATGTAACGAGTATCCCCACAGATGTAGTGGATTGGGTGCTGATAGAGCTTCGTCAGCCTGCAAATACAGTTATAAGTAAACGCGCAGCATTCCTGAAAAAAGATGGTAGTATTGTAGACTTAGACGGCAATTCCGCAGTAAGCTTTGATGTAGCAGAAGGAAATTATTTTATAGCCATTCGTCATCGCAATCATTTGGGCGTAATGACACAAAATGCAGTATCTTTGACAAAATAGA
>JAHDCQ010000423.1 GCA_020629845.1 Saprospiraceae bacterium
TCCTTGAAAGCTCTTTTTACCTGACTTTTCGTTGCAAAAACTATCACTATGCGAACCCGATAATTATCGGGTAACTCCATTTTTTGCGCCTCAATTCAGATAAAAACTGTATCCAATTAGTTGTCAGCTTATTTTTGTCTGATTACTTATCTTTGAGAATAGTACAATTTTATTCTTCTAACTGAACTAGGTCTCCCATAAATCGTTTCAAGAATATTAATAACGAAATCATACACAATGAATTTAAGAATTGCCTTTACACTAGTTTGCTTATTTGCAGCTTCTGCTTTTGTGCAAGCACAAGATTTGAAATTTCCAGGCTTAGATAAAAGTCCATTGGATGCAGCGACTTATCCACGCACAGCGGCTTTCAATAACTATATGAGTGAGGACGACAAAAAAGACCTCCAAATCCGTGTACTTTATTCGCGTCCGAAGAAGAAAGATCGCGTGATTTTTGGTGAATTAGTGCCTTATGGCGCAGAATGGCGATTAGGAGCAAATGAAGCTACAGAAGTGTACTTCGCACAAAATGTAGAAATTGGTGGCAATATGCTAAATCGTGGCTACTATACGATGTTTGCTGATGTTTACCCTGACAATTGGGTATTGAAACTCTCTACGGAGCGTTTCATTGCAGGTACGCGCAATCGCGACAAATCGAAGGATGTGGTGATGCTGAGTTTGCCTGTAGAAAATGTGGCAGACAGCCGTGAATCCTTTACTATTGGCTTCCAAAAAGTAGATGATGACCATTGCAATATGCTGCTTGCTTGGGATCAGGTGCAAGTAGCATTACCAATCAGTTTCAATCCAGCAGCGATGTCAGGCGAAGATAAAAGTCCAATGGATTTAGTGCAGTTTCCTGCTAACTCTCGTACTCGCAACTTCGTGGATAAAGCAGACTTTGAAGCCTCTGCGCCTAAAATTCGCGTAGTATACAGCCGCCCGCAGAAGAAGGATCGTGAGGTATTCGGTAAGCTATTGAAATACGGCGAACCCTGGCGCGTAGGAGCGAATGAAACGACTGAAATTACACTTTTCCAAGATTCAAAAGTTGGTGGACAAGAGGTGAAGCGCGGTCGCTATGGGATGTTTGCGATTCCACATGCGGATAAGTGGGAGTTTGTCATTCACACCAACATTCCTACTTGGGGACCACCGAATCATGATGAGTCTACGAATGTAGCGACTTTCAGCGTACCTACGGAAAAGACACCGAAAACAGTAGAAACAATGGCAATTCTACTAGAAGAACGTGGCGATAAAGTACACATGATTGTGGCTTGGGACGATACGATGGTACAAGTGCCGATTGAGTTTTAAGTTTACATATTGATTAGATAGCAAGCACTTGATAGTGCTCCACTTTGAAGTGCCTGCTATCTATCAGTAACGTAAAAATTTTCTATCTTTTTTGTATCATTGCACAAGAACGAACAGCAAAACAAAAGATGGAAACACACCCGACAGCTTCAAAACATTGTTTAAATTGCGGATATGCCTTGCCTCAAAATGCTACTTACTGCCCAAATTGTAGCCAAAAAGATACCGACGGACGCATCACCATGCGGAGTTTTCTCGCCAATACATGGGAAACCATATTCAATATAGACTCTAAAATTTTCAGAACCTTACGCGATATTTTCGTGCCTGGAAAATTGACCGAAGAATTCTTTAAAGGCAAGCATCAGTCCTATTTGCATCCTGCTCGTTTTTTCTTAGCCGTCACAGTCGTGCTTATTGCTGCGCTGCACTTTAATACAGAAAGAGATGAAGACGGCAGCACAATGGTAACGGAGATAAAAAAAGAAATTGCCGTACAACAACTCAAACTCAAAGCCGATACGATACGTCAAGAAATGTATATCGAATACCCTAAAGCTGTGCCTGTGATTGATAGCTTTTATGCTCGCTTGGTTTCTTCGGATAGCATCTATACTGATAGCACTTTGATTGCAGATGTATTTTACAGCGATAGTCTTTTAACCTTTACAACGGATAAACCCGTAAGCTTCAAAAAAGAAGAATTCGTAACCCTTTCTGCCGATGAACTCGTGGAAAAATATTTCTCCGAACGTTCTTTTATCAGTAAGTTGCTGAGTAAGCAAATGATTCGGGTGATGAAACAAGGTGGTCAGTTTTTGCCCTATCTCATTGATAAAATAAGCTGGTTGATGTTACTCTCGCTTCCCTTCTTTGCTATACTACTAAAGCTACTCTACTGGCGAAAAGATTTGTATTATGTAGAACATTTGGTCTTTACCATTCACATCCATACCTTCTTATTTTTGCTTTGGGCGCTCTCCATTGCCTTCAGTAGATGGGTAGGTTTTCTGCCCTTTGCACTATTTACACTTGCAGGTGTATACGTATTATTTGCCATGAAACGCATTTATAAACAACGCTGGCGCACTACCCTATTTAAGTTTGGATTTTCTAATTTTATGTATTGGATAATAGTTGGTTTCGCGGCGATCATTACGGGTCTAATTAGCTTTTTGTTGTTTTAATTTTTGAACCATATAAGGCAGATAAGGACACATAAGTTTCGGCTTATATAAACTTATATGCCTTATATGGTTTCAGCTTCTAAGCCTCTTCCCAGCCTTTCGTGCGCTCTACCGCCTTTTGCCAGCCTTTGTAGAGTTTAGTACGTTCTTCTTCCTCCATGCTTGCCTCGAAACTCTTATCCAATTGCCAACTTTCATCGAGTTCGCCTTTCTTCCAGTAGCCTACTGCCAAGCCCGCTAGATAAGCCGCGCCTAAAGCCGTAGTTTCGATTATTTTTGGACGATCTACCGTTGTGCCGAGGATGTCCGATTGGAATTGCATCAGCAAATTATTCGCACTCGCGCCACCATCTACCCGCAAAGTAGACATTTCTATACCTGCATCTTTTTCCATAGCATCCAATACATCTTTAGTCTGATAGGCTAAGGATTCCAGCGTGGCGCGTACGAGATGTGCTTTGCTAGTACCGCGTGTCAATCCGAAAATGGCACCACGTGCGTACATATCCCAATAAGGCGCACCCAAGCCCGCGAAAGCAGGTACTACGTATACACCATCCGTGCTAGGCACTTTACTAGAAAAATATTCTGAATCGGGTGAAGCATCAATGATTTTCAAGCCATCGCGTAGCCACTGAATCGCTGCTCCTGCTATGAAGACGCTCCCTTCCAGCGCGTAAGTCACTTTGCCATCTACGCCCCAAGCAATCGTCGTCAATAAACCTGCCTCTGATTTCACAGGTTTTTCGCCCGTATTCATGAGCATAAAGCAGCCTGTGCCATAGGTATTTTTAGCCATACCCACTTCATGACATGCCTGCCCGAAGAGTGCCGCTTGTTGGTCGCCTGCGATTCCTGCAATTGGAATTTCACCACCGAAAAGATAAGCCACCGTATGCCCATACACCTCGCTCGATTGCTTTACTTCTGGCAGCACTTGCTTTGGCACGTCTAGTGCTTTTAGCATTTTAGCATCCCAATCCAGTTGGCGAATATTATATAGTAGTGTTCTGGACGCATTCGAATAATCCGTGATATGTTGCTTGCCGCCTGTCAGTTTCCAGATGAGCCAAGTATCAATAGTACCAAATAGCAAATCGCCGCTCTCTGCTTTTTCACGCGCGCCTTCTACATTATCGAGCATCCACTTCACCTTTGTACCTGAAAAATAGGCATCAATCACTAAGCCTGTATTTTCGCGCACATAGTCCGTATAGCCATCTGCTTTCAAAGCATCACAAATGCCTGCGGTGCGTCGGTCTTGCCACACAATAGCATTATGAATCGGTTCGCCCGTATTTTTATCCCACACTACTGCCGTCTCCCGCTGATTGGTGATACCAATAGCTGCGATTTGTTTGGCACTTACGTCATTCTCGCGCAATACTTCTTGCACTACGCGTAGCTGTGTTTGCCAAATTTCATTCGCATCATGCTC
>JAHDCQ010000046.1 GCA_020629845.1 Saprospiraceae bacterium
CTTTCGATGTTATTAAACCTGAATTTACCACGTGAATTCAGGTAGAGCCAAAAAAATCAAAGCGATGGAATCCGTTATGCCATTCTTCCAAAGAAGAACGACATTTAAAAACATCAAAAAATGACCTACAATAAATGGTTCTCAGACAATTTTGGTGATTAATCAAGTCTAATTTTTACAAAAGTTCGACCGCATGCTAACTCATTTTGCAAAAATTAGGCTTGACCACCAAAATTGTCTGAGAACGAAATAAATTAGGCTAAAACGATTCTTATTCGGCTATGCTAAAGAGAGTTACCGAGCCTTTTATGGGCTTTTGAACTTCTCCATTAATTGTGAATTTTAGTAAGAAGAAATAGACTTCATCTGGCAAGCGTTTACCGTCATTATCCCTGCCTTCCCAGCCTTTATATTGTTGATCCCCCTTTTCGATTGTTTGATAAACAATTTCGCCCCATTTATTAATAATAATCAGTTCAGCATCTCCTCTACTAGGGTGTTCTGCACAATCATTAGAGATGTCACCTAGTGGATCAAAAATTTCATCTTTTCCGTTGCCATTAGGAGCTATACCCCACCTTAATGGTATATCAGAGCCTGCGACACCACAATCTTTACTAATATCAATGTAGATCGTAGCCATATCACACTTTTTTATACATTTAGTATCACAAACTTCATAAATAAAGGAGTCTAAGCCAATGTAATTGCTATGTTCAGCTAGAAGTTGATATTCGATACTATTATCAGACTTGATTGTTAGTTCGCCATAGTAAGGATATTCCAATATGCGAGGACTAGCGATTATGTCTAGTGAGATACTATTTACTCCTTCACTAATAGCAAGATGGATAGTATCATTTTGTATTTCAATAGTTTCGCTTGTTGTTTGTTCTAAAAATAGCGTGATAGTACTATCACAGCCTTCAGCGGTGCTTAACGTAACGGTATACATCCCAGGTTCACTAATTTCTTCATTTCCTAATAGATAAGTTTCGCCTTCACATATTTGTACTTCTATTTCTTGTTCTTCAATAGCTGCTTGTTCGACGATAGTAATGCTATCTATACCTTCACAAGCATTTGCGTCAGTAACAGTGACCGTATAGGTACCTGCTGCTACATCTATACTTTGTGTAGTTTCGCCAGTAGACCAAAGATAACTCACACCACCACTAGCGGTGAGGGTAGTGCTTTCACCCGCACAGATGGTTAGGTCTCCTTCAATGCTTGCGCTAGGGCTTACTAATTCTGTAACTGTTACACTTGCTTCGGCTGTGCAGCCATTTTCATCTGTGGCGGTGACGGTATATGTACCTACGCCTACATTGACTCTATTGCTTGTAGCAAAGTTGCTCCACTCATAGCTCACTCCGCCACTTGCGGTGAGTAGGGTTTGTTCGTTAGGACATACTGTTGTTGCACCGCTGATATTGGCAGTTGGTAAAGCAGCAGCTGAGATGCTGGTAGTTGTGGTGCTGGTACAGCCCGTAGCATCCGTAATAGTAATTGTATACTCGCCTGCGGATAGATTGGTAAAAGTATTATCACTAGTTATGCCATTGCCAATATCATAAGTGTAGGGACTTATTCCACCATCTACAGCAATGGTAAAGCTGCCATTGGCTGTGCCACAGCTTGCATGGCTAATTGCTGTGATGCTCGTCTCTAATTCAGCATTATTTTCGATAGTGATAGTTACTGTGTCTTCACATCCATTGCTATCCGTAACAGTGACGGTATAGGTACCAGCTTCTAAATTAGAGAAGTTTGGATTGTTAGTCGCACCATCGCCAATATTGTAGCTGAATGGTGCACTACCTGTACTCACATTCACAGCAAAACTACCATTGGCTTCCCCACAGCTTGCATTGCTAATTGCTGTGATGCTCGTTTCTAATTCAGCATTATTTTCGATATTGATAGTGGCTATGCCTTCGCATCCATTGGCATCGGTAGCGGTGACGGTATAGGAGCCAATTCCTACATTTACCTGATTGCTGGATGCAAAATTACTCCATTGGTAGCTTACACCACCACTAGCCGTGAGTGTTGTTTGTTCATCGGCACAAAGCATAGTCTGTCCACTAATTTCTACTTGTACTTCCTGCAATTGATTGATAGTAATAGCTGCTTGTGCATCGCAGCCATTGATGTCTGTAATGGTGACGCTATGTGTACCTGCTGCTACATCTATGCTTTGTGTAGTTTCGCCAGTAGACCAAAGATAACTATCCGCCAAGCTTGCGCTAATGCTTGTGGTTTCGTCTGCACATACTTGTGTTGCTCCACTAATAGCAGCAGTAGGTAAAGAATTAATAGCTAGACTAATAGCCGTGCGTGGACTTTGACAATTGGTGGTTAGATTATAAATTTCTGCAAAGAAAGTGCCTGCTTGTGTAGGGGTAAAGCTGAAGCCTGTTGCGATAACTGTTCCTGCAGTAGGCACATCATACCAGCGTATTTCTGATGCATTATTTACCCCACCACTACTTACGCTCAAGGCAGTAATGGTTTCTCCTTCACAAATTGCAATATCCCCCATGCTCTGGGGTGCAGGACAACTACAATCAGGTGCTTGTATTGTTTGGCTGGTTTCGCAGCCTTCTTGTGCATTGCGTACGGTGACGATTACAGGAGTGTCGGCAGGCACATTGATGCTAAAATTACCGTTGTTGCCTAGTACTTCACCGATATTTACGCTTAGTTGATTGTCCGCTTCTGTTAGAATTTCAAAGCCGTAGGTGTTTCTATCTTCGGAGCATTCCTTATTTACTAGATCAATAGTCGGCAATTCTACTTCGGTGACTTCTACACTAGTGATGTCGGTGCAGCCGTTGGTGCCTGTAACTGTCACTTCATATCTTCCCACGCCTACCTCTACGCGATTGCTTTGCGCAAAATTATTCCATGCATAACTCACACCACCACTAGCGGTGAGGGTAGTGCTTTCACCCGCACAGATGGTTAGGTCTCCTTCAATGCTTGCGCTAGGGCTTACTAATTCTGTAACTGTTACACTTGCTTCGGCTGTGCAGCCATTTTCATCTGTGGCGGTGACGGTATATGTACCTACGCCTACATTGACTCTATTGCTTGTAGCAAAGTTGCTCCACTCATAGCTCACTCCGCCACTTGCGGTGAGTAGGGTTTGTTCGTTAGGACATACTGTTGTTGCACCGCTGATATTGGCAGTTGGTAAAGCAGCAGCTGAGATGCTGGTAGTTGTGGTGCTGGTACAGCCCGTAGCATCCGTAATAGTAATTGTATACTCGCCTGCGGATAGATTGGTAAAAGTATTATCACTAGTTATGCCATTGCCAATATCATAAGTGTAGGGACTTATTCCACCATCTACAGCAATGGTAAAGCTGCCATTGGCTGTGCCACAGCTTGCCATTTGTGTATTGCTAGAGGTTGCTGTAATAGTAGAGTTTTCATCTTCTATGGTTACAGGTAAAAATGTGGAGCAGCCAGTAGCATCGATTATTGTTAATTCATATGAGCCACCTGCTAGATTAGTGAAAATAGGAGTAGTATTTATAATGTCATCTAATTCGAAGGTATATGGACTTTGTCCGTTACTAACAACGATGGTAAAACCTCCTGTCGCTTGCCCACAACTTGCATTTAATACCTGACCAATAGTAGCATTTAAGCCTACAGGATTACCACTTATATTAATACCTGCCTCTACAACACAATCATTATTATCTGTTACTGTAATGATGTATGTTCCTACAGCTAAATCTGTAAATTCAGGACTAGTAGTGACACCGTTTCCAATATCATAGGTAAAAGGTGGTGCACCACTAATGATATTTACGCTTGCAGTACCATTTGCTTCTCCACAATCTACATCTGTGCTAGATGCGGTAATATTTAAATTTGTTATTTCATTAATAGTCGCTGTTACAGTATTAGTACAACCTACTGCATCGGATATAGAAATCGTATATGCTCCAGCTTCTAAATTCGAGAAATTTGGATTGTTAGTTGCTCCATTGCCAATATCATAAGTGTAGGGACTCGTGCCACCATCTACAGCAATTGTAAAACTGCCATTATTTTGCCCACAAGTAGCGTTTGTGCTTGCTGCTATTCTACTCTCAAAGGTGCAATTAAGTATGCCAGCACATTCGCAAGCTTCATTAATTACATCATTTTCCGTATTGGGATTGCCGTCGTCGCAGGGCGCGCCTGTTTGGGCTTCGCCATTGCAGAAACGCACGAAGTCGCCTCGCCAAGGTAGGGCAGGGTTATTGGAGAGGGTATAATTTATATTGCAATGTGTCCGTAACTCTTCTGGCAAACAACCAATTAATCGGTTATTTCCAAGCCAAAGCACCCCTAAGTTGCTTAACTGTCCTAACTCAGCAGGAATACTTCCACTTAATTGATTAGTATGAATAAAAAGATTCTGCAAATTAGCAAGCTGTCCTAATTCAGGAGGAATATTACCACTTAATTGATTATAAGAAAGATCAAGTAGAGTCAAATTAGTAAGCTGTCCTAATTCAGCTGGAATACCTCCACTTAAGCGATTGTCTGTTAGATCAATCTCAGCCACACAGCCTTCTGCATTCAATGTTACTCCAAACCAACTTCCCATCGGCTCATTCAAATTCCACCTATTTGTCCAGTTTATGCCATTGGTACTATTGTATAACATGACTAGCACTAAGGAGTCTTGCATGCGGCAAGGATTGCTTACTATAAGCGTACCTGCACATTCGCAGTTGTTGTTTATTGCATCATTTTCGGTATTGGGGTTGCCGTCGTTGCAGGGCGCGCCTATTTGGGCTTCGCCATTACAAAATGGCTCGAAATTGCCTTGCCAGGGAAGTAAAGGATTATTGGTGAAATTGTAGCCACCTATATTACTACCAGAATCAAGATTAAAGTCTAGACGACAGTGTACGGCTAATTCTTCTGGGAAACAACCGCTTAGGTTATTATCAAACAGGAAAAAATGAGTCAAGTTGGTAAGCTGTCCAAACTCCGCTGGGATGCTTCCACTTAATTGATTATTGCTTAGCCAAAATCGCTCTAATTCCCTAAGCTGTCCTAGTTCAGGTGGAATAGTGCCCCTCAATTGATTTTGTTCCAAATCAAGCTGGGTCAAATTAGTAAGTTGCCCCAATTCGGATGGAATAGTACCGCTTAATTGGTTTGCCCAAAGACCAAGCCAAGTCAAGTTGGTAAGCTGTCCCAATACTGGAGGGATAGCACCACCTAATTGGTTTTGATTAAGAACGAGATGTATTAAATTAGTGAGTTGTCCTAATTCAGAAGGAATAGTACCACTTAATTGATTAGTTTGCAAGTCAAGCTCAGTCACACAGCCTTCTGCATTCAATGTTACTCCAAACCAACTTCCCATCGGCTGATTCAAATTCCACCTATTTGTCCAGTTTGCGCCATTGGTGCTGTTGTATAGGGTGACTAGCACTAAGGAGTCTTGCATACGACAAGGATTGCTTATTATAGGCGTACCTGCACATTCGCAGTTGTTGTTTATTGCATCATTTTCAGTGTTGGGATTGCCGTCGTTGCAGGGCGCACCTATTTGTGACTCACCATTGCAGAAGCGGAGGAAGTCGCCACCCCAGGAGAGGGCGGGATTATTCGTAAAATCATACTGGCACTCTGGTGTAGAATTACAATACCCTGTTACGGATGTATTGGTGAGATAACACAACTGATTCAATTCAGTTGGAATGCAGCCACTTAATTGATTATTGTTTAGATAAAAAAAAGTCAACTTTGTCAATTGTCCTAGTTCAGCAGGTATTTGTCCACTTAACTGATTATCATTAAGACCAAGAGCAGTTAAATTTGTAAGCTGTCCTAGTTCAGCAGGTATTTCTCCACTTAACTGATTATCATGAAGACCAAGTGCAATTAAATTTGTAAGCTGCCCTAGTTCAGGTGGAATAGTGCCACTTAGTTGATTCTCAAAAAGGGATAGAATTTTTAAGTTAGTCAATTGTCCTAATTCAGGCGGAATCTCACCACTTAGTTGATTACCCAAAAGTAATAAACTGTCTAAGTTAGTTAATTGTCCCAACTCAATTGGAATTTCTCCATCGAGCTCATTGTTATAAAGATAAAGTTCTTTTAACTTGGAGAGTTTCCCTAATTCAGGTGGAATGCTTCCACTTAATTGGTTATTACCAACAGAAAGATAAGTTAACTCAGTAAGTTGTGCTAGTTCAGGAGGAATAGTGCCACTTAGTTCATTACCAAAAAGCGATAGTGCTTCTAAGTTAGTCAATTGTGTTAGTTCAATGGGGATTTCTCCACTTAATTCATTATTATAAAGACCAAGTGCAATTAAATTTGTAAGCTGCCCTAGTTCAGGAGGAATAGTGCCACTCAGTTGATTCTCAAAAAGGGATAGAATTCTTAAGTTAGTCAATTGTGCTAGTTCAGTTGGAATAGTACCACTTAACTGGTTATCAAAAAGAAATAGATTTTCTAAGTTGGTTAATTGCGCTAGTTCAGTTGGAATAGTGCCACTTAATTGGTTGCTATAGAGAACAAGTGTAATCAAATTCGTAAGCTGTGCTAGTTCAGTTGGAATAGTGCCACTTAGTTGGTTCTCATAAAGAGAAAGGTCTTTTAAATTGAAGAGTTGTCCCAATTCAGGTGGAATATTTCCAATTAAATTATTCTTCCATAAACTAAGTTGTTCCACACAACCTTCACTATTCAAAGTAACCCCATACCAACTATTCATCGGCTGATTCAAGTTCCACCTATTCGTCCAGTTCGCACCGTTGGTACTATTGTATAAGGTAACTAGTACTAGAGAATCTTGCATACGGCAAGAGTTAGTTACTATAGGTACACCAGCACATTCGATATTATTGTTTATTACATTATTTTCTGTGTTGGGGTTGCTATTGTCGCAAGGCATGTCTATTTGGGCTTCGCCAGAGGTGTGTATAGGATTTTTTCCTATTGTAGTTGTCTTTTCAGGCATCAACCAACTCAATAACAAACTCAAAATACTTAGACGTAGTAATAGGAACATATTCGTTTTATTTTTTAGATGCTATTTGTGTACTAAGAAATACTGAACATTTCAGCATATATATGTAATCATCGCTTTTTTAGGCGGGTAGGTTAATTCTGTTTGATGTAAGCGTATACACGACCGTTTGCAATTTCATCATAATCAATTGCCACAAATATACACAAACATATATACTCCTCCTGTGTGCAGATGCAGTATGGCAATGTATCTCACACAAGCTCTTTCATTTTCTAACCTTAGGTGTAGCTTTCATAAAGTAGGTACCCGTCAAGAACAAATAAAAAATACTCATTTGATTAAAATCTTTAACTTTACCCAATAAAGTGGGTGTCATTCCTTTGACTATACTTGATTAGGGTATAAACATAATTCTATGAGCAGATACTTCTTTCTATTCAGCTTTTATATGTTCATAACACAGCATATTTATGCACAGTCCTTAAGTGAATGCTGGCAGTATGCCTCCAACCAACAAGGTATAATGCACGCTATGATGCAGTCTTTGAATGGTGAAGTAGTAATAGTAGGAGAAGAGCCTAATGGAAAATATTCCAACGGCTTGATGCTTTTCATCAACCCAATTACAGGAAGTCTGATTCGGACAGTATCTATAGAAGGTACTGATGCAGCAGATGGCACATTTCATGCCATTGCACAAGCACATGATGGGAGTTTTTATTTGGCAGGAACACTGGAGAAGAAAGGTGAAAAACCCAAAGCTTGGTTAGTGCATGTAGATGAGAATGGCAAGCAAATAGATGCTTATTTTAAGCAAAATCTAGGTTATGGTAGTCTTCAGCATTTGCTCGTGATGGAAGACAATAGTTTATTAATCGTCGGGAAAAAGGAAGAAGACGATGGTGCTGTTTGGTTGATAAAGTATGCAGATGGAACTAAGCTACTAGAGCAAGAAATTGGCGCAGGAGCATTCCGAACGGTAGAAGGGGTGGCATTTACCAATACTGGCGAAGTATTATTGTGTGGCAATACGGAAAAATCAAAGCAGCGAACCAGCAAACAAGGAGATATTTGGTTGGCTAAATTGGATAAAAATGTACAACTTGTACAAGAGAAAATTATACGTCATGCGCGCTGGACAAGTATTCATAATGCGAGTCGTACGTATGATGGGAATTTGCTTTTTGTAGGAGAAAAAGTAATAAAGAATAAAGAAGTTTGGTTGGGAGAAGTAAATTCCGATTTAGAATTTGTGTTGAATAAGACCATCCAAGAGAAAGGCGATGAGGTAGGGCGAAGTATTGCCAAGAATTTTCATCAGCAATATCTGCTCATAGATTTTGTAGAGCATGCCGAAAAAAATCGAGCTACACTTTATCGCAGTTTTAATCAAGAAGAAGAAAAATTACTACTTGAAACTGCCGCTTTCACAACAACGGGTATGTTGCGTAGTTTTCAAGGGCAATATATTGTAGGTGGAGTCAGAGGCTTCAATAAAAATTATACTATTGATTTGCATTGCCTAAAAGAACATCATCCCACCATAGGAAAATCGAATGCAACGCTCAAAATAATATCTACCCCCAAACTAGAAGATACGAATAGAGATGGTATTTTTTCTGAAGGAGAACGAGGATGGGTATCGTTTCGAGTACGAAATGAAGGCTTCATGCCTGTGATAGCTGCAAAAGTTGCTGTAAACGCACGGTCTAAAAATTCAGGACTCCAATATTTTCAAGAAAGTTTTATTGACTATATAGGAGTGGAGCAAGAGCGTATCATTCGCATTCCTTTTCGAGCTACTTTGGCTCTAAAAACTGGCACACATCACTTCGACATTCGTATTAAAGTACAAGACCAAATAGTGGCAGAAAGTCCCTTGGAACTCAAAGCTAATGTGCAAGGGCAAGCTATGGAAATGCTGATTGTTAGTTGGAATAATGGATTATCGAACGATACTAGAAGCATTCGCACTACAACAAATAAAGCTAAGCTCAATGTTCGAGCGTATTCCAGCTATGCCTTGAGAAGTGAAGATTTTAAAATGCGCATCAATGGCGTAATTTTAGAGGATTCAAAATCTATGCAACTCCAATTTGCTGAAAGTCAGCAAAACGGTCGCTTTGAATATAACTTAGGTATAGAGTTCTTGCTGCAAGAAGGCATTAATGAACTAGAAGTAGTTATTCAAAAAAATAATGTGGAGCAATCAACAGGTATATTAAGCATAGATTATGAAGAGCGGAAACCAAATTTACACGTCCTAGCCATTGCCCCTCATTACAAAGACCTTCAATATAATGATAATGATGCTTTTGATTTTACAAACCTCCTCCAAGCACAAGCAGGCAAGGGCATTTTCAATAAAGTCTATGCTACCATCCTAACGGATAGTCTCCATACCACTACCCAAGCATTGCGTGATGCTGTATTGGACTTTGTCAAAAAGCGCGATGGGCAGCAAATATTACCCAATGATGTAGTGCTTGTTTTCTTTTCATCGCACGGCACTATCTATGATAATCGCTTTAAGATAGTTCCCTCCGATTATGATAGCCAACGAGCTGCGACCAGAACGATTGATTATGAATTAGACGTTTTGAGACTGTTGGATGAAGTCAATTGTAAGAAAATCATATTTGCAGATGCTTGCCAAAGTGGAGCAGCGGGTTCAAAAGATATTTATACCAAAGACCCCAATATTAGTAGTGCATTGAATCGCCTGAATAATACTCAAGCAGGTCTAATTACGGTCAGTTCCTGCAAAGATCAGCAGCTCTCCTATGAAAATAAGGCTTGGCAAAATGGCGCGTTTACCGAAGCATTACTAGAAGCATTAAGCGGCAAAAGTGTAATGTTACAAAATGGAGAACGTATAAAAAGTGATATACAAGAAAATATAGGCTTACTGTCTATCCATGAAATTTATGAATTTGTTGCTAAGCGTGTGCCAGATTTAGTGACTACGCAAATCGGACAAACAGGCCAACAAAAACCTGTGCTATTCGATAAAAACCTAGCTCCCAATTTAGAGCTATTTCTGATTCCTGACTAAATACATTGCAAACTAAATTTCTTCGTATTTAATTTACAATGTAAAGCAATTAGATATGAGACCTTATAAATTTTTACTCCTACTCCTGTTCGTATGCTCTATAGCTACACCAAGCAAGGGACAACAATTAGAAATACCTACGCTTTATCGCTATAATTGGCAGTTACTCAATCCTGCTAGTATAGATTATGTGTATCTAAAAGATAAGCAAAAACGCTCGCTCATCAATATATCAGGCAGAACGCAATGGCTCGGTAGCAATTTTCCTGATGCACCTTCCTCCTTACACCTTCGCTATGAAAGAAATCCAAGTCTGTATAGAGGAGATACGGGTATGAAATTCGGGGGATTTGCAATTGTCAATAGTGCTGGCCCACTCGAAACCATACGATTGCAAGCGAATATGGCAGGCATGATTCACGTAAATGCCAACAGCATTATTTCAGTCGGGCTCAATGCGGGTATTATCCAGCATCGTCTTGATACAGAATCAATTTACTTTAAAGATAACTCCATCCTTCCTGAAGGCAATTATGTTACGAATGCATTGGATGTTGGGGCTGGCATTTTCTATATATTCGATAGCTACGATCCTGGTTGTAGGTGCGAAAATTTCATTAATACCTTCTACATTGGTCTTTCTATACCTCGTGTAGGTGATGTTCGAACGTTCAATCTTTTATCGGGGCAACCCTATATTAAGCTCGCGCCACATGCTTACTTTATTCTAGGAGCTACCACTCCTATTTTCGCTAATGGTAGTTTTATTGAGCTTTCTACTTGGGTAAAACGAGTACAAAACACTACTTTTCAGACCTTGAACTACGCGCCCTCGAAAGCAACTACTTCATTTTATCCTCTTAGTATAGATGTAAATCTACGCGCACAATATAAAAATATAGCATGGCTGGGGGTAGGGTATAGCACTCAGAAAATGCTTCATACCGAAGCAGGCTTTACATTTAGTGACCAAAAGCTACTGTATAATGGTTTTTTTATAGCTAATGTGGGTTTGGCATTCAGCTTTCCAACCGCTTGGGACAATAGCTTGGGTAGTGCCGCAGAAGTAAGTCTTACGATAGGATTGAATGGAGATTAATAGACTTAATTGTTGTTCTTAAAAAAGGAGCTTTTTTGTGTTTGGGGTAGAGGAGTAGCTTTAGTTGATGCACTAGAATACTCTAGTATGTTAAATGGAACCTTACGGAAGAAAACTCATTTTATTTGTACGGACATACTCTATTGAATTGCGTATTAGTTCATAATCGTAAGTAGAAAGGTGTGTATAACAAATTGCACTTTTTCGCCTGAAAAATTTACAATGTATGTTTTTGCATACGTCCCCCACCAATGAATTGGTGGGCTGAATTTTATCACGAAATCGTTTTAGCCCACCAATTCATTGGTGGGAGAAGCAAATCATACAATTGTGCAATTTGTTTATACACACAGTAGAAAGTCTCATGATGATATTTTTATGTTATACACACTTAAACATTAAGCATGACTTCTCAAGTCAAAATAGTACTTTTGTATTGTAAGGGCTTCGGGAAAAAATAACCTACGCGCCTGAGTTGGTTTTTCTCTATTCAACTTCGTTATGAAAAGCCTTACGTAGCTAAGGCTATGCGCGGTTTTCATGCCTTGTTGAATAAAAAAACACCTGCCTCATTTCACGTAGCTTATTTTTTCCCGAAGCCCTAAATTTGAAATCTTTAAAACCTTTCGAAGGCAATGAGAATAAATATATTCTGGATTCTAGTACTGCTCTGTCAGCTTACTTGGGCGCAGACGGGGAGTAACTTACTAAGAGGGAACATAAATCTGCCTAATACTTCAACTTCTTTCTTGAGTCAAGGCACAAATTATAAACCAAAAAATACCGTTTCAGCAGAAAAACGGGAGATAGACGCTAGCAACGCGCCTAAGAATCACGTTTATATCAGCCTGCACCCGCTTGATTTTACTCCAAGCATTCAGCCGATGGAGGTACAAATCACGCAGCGCGCCAAGACTTTTTACCCGAATGTGGTGGCTATTACAAAAGGTTCTACAGTAAGTTTCTTTAACGAAGACGAACACTACCACAATATCCATTCTGTCAGTCGAAAAGCCCGTTTCAATATCGGACGCAGACCGCCAGGCAATGTCTATAAACAGAAAATCAAGACGCTTGGAGTAATACGCTTGGGCTGCGATATTCATGATGAAATGGCGGCGGTGATTTTGAGTTTAGATACGCCTTATTTCACAAGAATTAAGCCCGATGGTAGCTACCAAATAAACGCATTACCTGATGGGCGTTATGAAATTCGAGTTTTTCACCCATCCTTTCCGCGTTACTCAGACGAAGTGCAAATAAGTGGGGGAGAAGTGATTAAGAATATTGATCTTCAAACGCCCTAGATGTATAAATATCCATTATGAAAACAAAAATTCTACTACTCATTTCTATTTTGCCAATGGCTTGCCTCGCACAAGTCACACTAGAATGGAATGCTTGGCTAGATACCGAACTCTCGCAAGGGCAGATGAGTTCGCATTTTTATTACAATCAAATTCATAGAGATAAAACGGATTGGAGAGTAGGAGTGAGCGACATCAATTTGATGACAGAACTCAAACTTACGCCTGCTTGGAGCATCAATATACGCGGACAATTGGACAGGAATCAAGGTTTAGCGTTGGAGCAATTCCGTATGCCACTTGCTAATATCACCTATTCACCAGAAAAGCAAAATTGGTCGTTGGCATTGGGGCGTTTCATTACACCTTTTGCTTCCTTTGCGGAAAAGCAGCATTCTAAAGATAGAGTTTTTGTCAATTTGCCTTTATCTTTTTCGCATTATGTTAATATTTCCTCCCAAGTTGGTTTTGCAGAACAGCTAGGAGAACGCCCTTACATCATTGATGAAGAGGCGGATTGGGGAACTACTATGCTTTATTATGGTGCATATAGCAATGGCTTGCGTTGGGATTGGAGCATTGTACCCGATAAGGTGGATTGGTCGCTTGCGCTTACTTCTTCTGCAGTAAATATTTTCACCAAGCCATTCGACTTTGATAATTGGGGTGTGGTGACGAAGTTGAAGTTTCAGCCGACTTATTTCTGGCAGCAGCAAGTCTCCTTTAGTCGTGGTACATTTGTACAATCGTCTAGTTTTAGCGAGCGTATCGAGATACCTTTTGCTCAAACGCTATTAGGAACAGATTTTGTACTAGGCTATGGTTTTTGGGAACTGACAGGTGAAGTTATCGGTGCATTTTACGATGTTCCTCAATACATATCTACTGAAGACCGTTTTGCAGGATATGAAGAAGCTGCACTGAGAAGTACTTATTTAGGATTGAATTTAAAGTATGAAACGCCTTTTTTATCGGGCTTATATCTGGCGTATGGTATTGAACAGCTCAGTTTTGGTGAACTAGACATCAATACTAAATGGGACAATAAAGTCGTCCGCCATAATTTTGGAGCAGGCTACAAAATCACAGATTTCTTACTTTTGCGTAGCAATTATATGTTGCAAAGCGTCGAAAATCATCCTGTTTGGGAGCAAAATACATGGCGTACCACTTTGACGATTTTTTATTAGATTTTGAGATGTGAGACTGCTTTTGTCCAAACTTAGAAACGATTTATGCGTATTTTCCTTTTGCTCATATTATACTTGCTTCTAGCACAAACTATAATTGCAAATAACAATTGTCAAACGGCAATAGTGGAGGAGGCGATTGTGATGGAAGATTATGCTAAAGCAAAAAAGCTATTGTCACAATGGGAAAATCCCAACTGTAAAACCTTACAAGACTTATACTTTGCAGAAATTTATCTTTACGAAGGCAATCCCGAAGGAGCAGCACAGCTTTTACAAATTCTTTTGAAGCAAAATCTGGATAGTACTCATCTTTATAAAGCTCAATACCTACTTGCCTTAGCCTATATTGACCAAGCGGATGATAAGACAGCGATTCCTTATTTGGATAATATTTTGGAAGTTAAACCTGCCTCATACGTGTACGAAAATGCCTTAGATTTGCGTATCAATTTGCACAGTAAGCAAGGCGAACACCAACAAGCGATGCGCTTGCTAAAAATCGCTTTTGCAGATGCACAACAGCAGTCGGGTGTAGATGAGCAAGTTTTTTGGCTCAACCAAATTGCAACCAACTACCATTCACAAGGGCAAACCGATTCCGCGATTCATTATTTTCATCCGCTCATCGAACTTAAAAAGCAACAAGAAGATACCTATGGACTGCTGAGTGATTATAGCACACTCGGTGGTTTGTATCAACAACTAGGTGACTACCAATCCGCGCAGCAGCAATTGATGCTAGCGACGGAACTTGCCGAGCAAGAAAAGGACACCTTTAGCCTTATTAGCACCTATATTGACATTGCCAATAATTACCTAGCGCAACGCTTACTAGCTCCCGCAATGAGCCATGCAAAACAAGCAGAAACCCTATCGAAGCAAAACGCGATGCTGCTAAATGAGGGCAAAAGTTTAATGATACAAGCACAGGTACAGGAATTAAACGGCGAACTCGATGAAGCAATAAAGACTTACAAAAATGCGCTTGCTATCTTTGAAAAACTTGCTTTAAAACAGCAGTCTGCGGACGCTCAAATCAAGATTGCAGATATGGAGAATAGCCCCGAAAGTTTGGAAGATGCCGCACAGAAATTGAGAGACTTGTTGCAGGTACAAATCGAAGAAGAAAACAAGCTAGGCGAATTGGATTCGCGTATTGTATTGGCTCGAATTCTGCTTCGATTAGGAAAAGATAAAACGATAATTTTACAAGAATTAGAGCAAGCAACGGAATTGGCAAGCACCACCAATAATGCTACTGCGCTGAAAGATATTTATGAAATTCGAGCCTATATACTCGAACAGCGTGGCGATTATAAAGCAGCATTGAGCAATTATCGGGCTTTTGAGGGCATGAAAGATACGCTGCTGAACCGAGAAAATGCCAAAATGATTCGAGAACTGGAGAAGCAGTATGAAACAGAAAAAAAGGATAGGGAAATAGCCGAAAACAAAGTGGAGTTGGAGCGTCGACAAAACCGTATTACACAAATGCTATTGGGCATGCTGGCGATGGCTTTGCTGATTGCGTTCGTTCTTTTTGCCTATTTCAGAAACCAACAACTCGCTAAACAAGGCTTGGAGGTACTAGCAAAAGAACGCGAAACCGAAGTCCTCCGTGCTATGGTAATGGGCGAAGAACGCGAACGCCAACGCATTGCGAAAGACCTACACGACAGTCTCGGTGCAGTGATGGCAAGTGCCAAAATGCGCGTGAGTGCCTTGCAGTACAAACTCCCTGAACTGAAAGATTTGGACGGCTTCCAAAAAGCAGAAGAATTGATAGATGATGCCTGTAATACTGTTCGCGAAGTATCGCATAATATGATGCCTGGCTCATTGGCTAAATACGGTTTGGAACACGCTATTGAAGAAATGTGTTTCACGATTGGCGAAGCAAATCCTGATATGGAAGTAGATTTTTTCGCTTATGGATTGGAAGGCTTAGAGGATGAATTTATTCAAATCAATGTCTATCGTATTGTACAGGAATTGCTAAAGAATACGGTGAAACACGCGGAGGCTTCGGCGCTGTTGGCGCAACTGACTTTAGAGGATGAAATGTTAAATATCACCGTAGAGGACGACGGCAAGGGTTTTGATAACACTACTATTGAGGAAGGTATCGGACTTGGCAGTATTCGTTCGCGGGTATTGAGTTTGAAGGGAGAATTGACGCTCGATATAGCACTTGGGCGTGGTACGAGCTTTATAATTGATATACCAATTGAAAACACAAACACATGACTAAAGTAATGATTGTAGATGACCATCAGGTATTGATTGATGGAATTAAGGCATTGTTTGAAAATGACGAAACGGTTGATATTTGCTGCGAAGCGCTCAACGGCACATCGGCAGTAGAATTGGCATTGTCGAATGATTTAGATGTCATTTTATTGGATATAAATATGCCCGATAAGAATGGCTTTGATGTCTGTAAAGCGATTAAAGACGTGAAAGCTGATGTGAAAATCATCGCGCTCACCATGCACAGCGAGGCGGCTTATATCTCGAAAATGATAAAAATGGGCGTGGATGGCTACCTCCTGAAAAATACAGGCAAGGAAGAAATGCTGCTCGCTATAGCAACGGTACTGAAAGGCGAACGCTACCTCAGCAAGGATGCTTCTAATAGCTTGATAGATGGGATGCACAAGCCGCGCAAACCCAAAACTTCTGATTTTATACAGAAACTCACGCGCCGCGAAAAGGAAATTTTACGCCTCATTGTAGATGAAAAAACAACGGATGAAATTGCCGCAGAACTCTTCATCGGGAAAACGACGGTGATTTCGCACCGCAAAAATCTGTTGCGTAAACTGAATGCGAAAAATACCGCAGGTTTGGTACGGGCGGCTTTTGAGTTTGGCTTATTGGAGGATTAACCTTGACTAAAATATTCTTCTCCTTCTCTGGTAATTATTCTCAATAGCCTGTCGGTAAGGATGGCTCGTTTTTACCTGAATTTTAGACTTATTAGCAGTTGTGCCTGGAGTAAATAGTGGTGAGCTGAGATAGGTTTCTATTCTAACTGCACTACTTGATACCGCACTAGCAGGAACTGCCAATTGTACTGCTGTTTGCTTATTCGTATTTCCTGACATGATACTCGAATTTGAAATTTTAAAATTGTAGGTTGTACTATCATGTATTTTATTTTTTCTGAAAAACACGACCCGAAATACCTCGAGCCGTGCCAAATTTGCTTTCATTTGAAAATTGGAAATCTTTACCAGCAAGATGCTGCATTTGCCGTTAGGCGGTAGTTATCTTCTAGGATAGAAATGTGGTCGTATCCAATGCTTTCGATAGGAATAGGAATTAAATCTGTACCTACTTCCTGCACCGCTTCTGGCATATACATCATCAAAATATTATGTCCGTTATAAGTTGCCACATCCCATTGTCCGCTATCTACGGTGCTACCACTATCGTATCCGCCTATGCCGCCTCCGCCGCCACTTACATTGCTATTCACAGCCCAAGTAAAAGTGCCATTAGGACAAAATTCAATCGTGACATTTGAGCCTGTGCCTACATAAAACTCACCGCCACCAGAGAAAGAACTTGTGCTTCTTGAAGCTACTGCGCTGCTCAAAATTTGCTTGATTTGCTTCGCTTGTGCAGAATGAAAGTCCATTCCGTGCCCTGCTTGTCGTTGGTCGCAAAGCTGCTCTATCATACCCTTTCCACCTGCATTGCTTGAGATATTTCCACCACTAGAAGTGGCAACGGGAACAGCCCTCGCATTTGATACGAGCGATGTTTTTGTTTCTGGATACTCTAGTGCATAGTTTTCTATCAAATTCACGGTAATTCTTGGCATCAAGTAGAAGGTGATGATTAATTCATCTATTTGAGCTTCCACCTGTGCAGGGCTTGCATGCGTTGGAAGTTCGCCAGTCATTTTCATATAATTGACATAAATCGTAGCGTGCTGCATGGTGAGTTGCTTGTCTTTTCTTTCTCCTAAAACTTGGTTCATGTTTTGGAAGTCATATTGTGCTGTGAGGTTGAAGCTGAACAAAATTGTGATTGCGAAAACGAAAGTTGTAATTGTATTTTTCATGATGATTTATTTTTAATTGGAGATTAACTCCGTTTGTTATTAATTACATGACAAAGATGGCGTGAAAAACGCGGCTAGAAATCATCATAAAAGAGGGTTGTGAAAATATCCTCATTTATGAGGAGGATACACCTAATGCATTTGGGGATTTGACTAATTGTTTTTCAGAAAAAAATCAGTATTTTTATATGTCTCTTCAATAGACATACTGAATATCTGTTGTACAACACGGCACTTTTAGCTTTTTCGCAATACGAATGAAGTAAAGAAAGATGCCCTTAAAATTTATCCAATGAAAACACGTTCTACTACTCGATTTAGGACTACTAAACAAAAGTACATACGCCTGCACCAGCGCATCCAACGCCTCATAGCGACAGGCGAAATACGAAAATATACGTATCGCAAACGCCAACAACTCCTAAAACGCTTAGCGCGCTATCGCCGACAAGCCTATCGCCTAGCAGGAGCAGCCGCAATAGCTGGTGCTATCATGCTACCTATGCAAGCTCAAGTCTTTTGCCCATTCACCAATCCTAATAATCCGTTCGAGGGTATTGATGTAGGAGGGTATTCCAATCCGCAACTTGTAGATGTGGATGGTGATGGTGATTTGGATTTGATTAGTGGGGAAAGCCTTGGCACTATTCTTTACTTTGAAAATGATGGCAATGGCAACTACACTCAACAAACAGGCAGTAACAATCCTTTCAATGGTATTGATGTAGGGGAAAAATCCAATCCGTATTTGGCAGATGTGGATGGCGATGGTGATTTGGATTTGATTAGTGGGGAAAACTTTGGCACTATTCTTTACTTTGAAAATGATGGCAATGGCAACTACACCCAACAAACGGGCAGCAACAATCCCTTCGACGGTATTGATGTAGGAATTAACTCTAATCCTCAACTCGTAGATTTGGATAGTGATGGCGATTTGGATTTGATAATAGGTGAATTCTTCGGTACTATTTTTTATTTTGAAAATGATGGCAGTGGCAACTATACCGAACAAACAGGCAGCAACAATCCCTTCGATGGCATTGATGTAGGAACTCTTTCCACTCCCCAACTCATAGACATGGACGGCGATGGCGATTTAGATTTGATTAGTGGAGAAGATGATGGCATTATTCTTTACTTTGAAAATGATGGCAGTGGTAACTATACCGAACAAACAGGTAGTAACAATCCTTTCGATGGCATTGATGTAGGAACTTTTTCCACTCCTCAACTGGTAGATTTGGATGGTGATGGCGATTTGGATTTGATTAGTGGCGAAGACTCTGGTACTATTCTTTACTTTGAAAATGATGGTAATGGTAACTATAAGCCACCAATAAACCCTAATAATCCATTCAGTGGTATTGATGTAGGCAGTCAGTCTGCTCCTCAACTGGTAGATGTGGATGGCGATGGTGATTTGGATTTGATTAGTGGGGAAATCTTTGGCGATATTTTTTACTTTGAAAATGATGGCTGCGAATACACTGAACAAACGGGCAGCAACAATCCCTTCGACGGTATTGATATAGGAAATACTCGTTCCACTCCCCAACTTATAGATATGGACGGCGATGGCGATTTAGATTTGATTAGCGGAGGAAACTTTGGCATTATCCGTTATTTTGAAAATGATGGCAATGGCAACTACACCCAACAAACGGGCAGCAACAATCCCTTCGACGGTATTGATGTAGGAATTAACTCTAATCCTCAACTCGTAGATTTGGATAGTGATGGCGATTTGGATTTGCTTAGTGGCAAAGGCTCTGGTACTATCCTTTACTTTGAAAATGATGGCAATGGTAACTATATCCGACAAAATGGTGGAGATAATCCCTTTAATGGTATTGATGTAGGTGCTTTTGCTAGTCCACAACTCGCTGATGTGGATATGGATGGCGATTTGGACTTGATAGTAGGAGAACTCTCTGGTACTATACGTTATTATAAAAAAATTGGCTTGGGTTATAGCTTACAAACAGGCAGCAGCAACCCTTTCGATGGTATTGATGTAGGAGGGTATTCCAATCCGCAACTCGTAGATGTGGACGGTGATGGCGATTTGGACTTGATAGTAGGAGACACCTATGGTACATTTTCATACTTCGAAAATGCCCCTGATTGTTCACCAGTTAGCGATAATAGTTATGTAAGCTGCGCCAATGACCCCTTCGATGCTATTGATGTAGGTGCTTTTGCCAGTCCACAACTCGCTGATGTGGATATGGATGGCGATTTGGACTTGATAAGCGGCAATAATTACGGTAAAATTTTATACTACGAAAACGATGGTACAGACACATTTATAGAACAGACATCCACTAATAATCCATTTAGTGGCATTGATGTAGGCAACGATTCTGCGCCGCATCTAGCTGACTTAGATGGCGATGGCGACTTGGACTTACTTATTGGTGACCAAAGTGGTAATATCCTATATTATGAAAATATTGGTGGCAATTATGTTCAACAAACAGGTGGCAATAATCCCTTTAAAAATGTCAGCACCAATGGTGCTTCCTCGCCACATTTAGCCGATGTAGATATGGACGGCGACTTGGACTTATTAGTTGGTGAGATTTATGGCAAGGTATTGTATTATCGAAATGATGCAGGGACATTCAACCAACAGACAGGCGCGAACAATCCGTTCAATGGAGTCAATATTGGTGGCTTTGGTAGTTCGTTTCCTTATCTAGCGGATGTAGATGAAGACGGTGATTTGGATTTGATAGTGAGTTCCTACGCAGGCGATATACAATTTCATGAAAACATAGGTGGTACATATACCCAACAAACAGGCGCAAACAATCCATTCGATGGACTAGACCTAGGAGCATACATAGCCGCACAAGTCGTAGATTTGGATAACGATGGCGACTTGGATGTAATTGCTGGAAATAGCGATGGAAATATCCTCTACTATGAGAATATCAATTTATCAGTAGTTGCTTCTACAGATAATTGTGCAACGGATAGTGGCGAAGTAGAAATTCAAATTAATAGTGCCGAAATAACAGGCGCGTATAATATCACAGGCGACTTCGATGGCACAGTTTGCAGAATAGGTACAAGAGGCGGTCGTGCTACCATCGTTACAGGCATCACAAGTGCTGGTACGTACAATGTCCTCGTCACTACCGAAGAAGGTTGCAGCCTTCCAGTAGAAGTAGTAATAGATGCCGATTGCGCACAAAAACCTATTGACATTTTACCTAAAGTATTCTTACAAGGTCCACTCAATGGAGCTAATATGAATGCCGAACTCGGTAGTGGACTTATCCCCACTAGCGAACCTTATACGACATTAGGTTACAGCTTTGTAGGAGGTGGAAACGAAAACACTAGCACGGCAGTACTCAATACTACGGGTAGTACCGCTATTGTGGATTGGGTCATTGTGGAGTTACGCGATGCTGTTATGCCTAACACTATCATCGAAAGCCGCGCTGCTCTAATACGCGCAGATGGTATGGTAGTAGATACGGATGGGAGTTCGCCTGTACGCTTTAATACTGCTGTGGGTAATAACTATCATGTAGCGGTGAAGCATCGTAATCACCTCGGCGTGATGACGGGTGCAGCGATTGGATTTTAGTACTTACAATCTAATTTGGGAGAAAGGTGCAGAACGCAAAAAGTCGAAGGTTTGACAAACCTTCGACTTTTACTAAAATAACTCATAAACCTCTAGCGCGTTCTAGTAATGCGTAGCGTCACCGTGCCGCGATTATCCGAATAGAAAAGGGCATTATCATTGGCATGGCAAACCAAAAAACCATCGCGTGGCGGGCTGTAGGTGCGGTTTTGACCGATACCAAAGTGGCGATTGGTGTAGGCTGTTGGATGATTTCTACTGAAAATCTCCCCTACTAATTCCATCATATTGTAATCGGACTGACGGGGTTGGTCAATAACAGGTGTTTGCGGATAGCCATCTGCATCTGTCCTACGATTTACGTTGTACCAACTGCCCGTTGCGTGGAAGCGATAAGTATGGTCAGCATCCAACATGATGTGTGTGTAATTGTAGCGACGGTTAGCTTGAATACGTACCGTTTTGGACTCGCCTACTGCCCAATCTTCTGGTGCGTCTTCGATTTTGGTAACCGTGAGCGTAATATAGCCGCGATTGTCCTTATAGAATAAGGGATTGTCATTGGCAAAGCACATCAAGAAACCGTCTCTACGCGCTGTCTTTTCATAGCCTCCTTTTCCAATATGAAACGTACCTGCGGAGGTGTTGTAGGAGGTAATGTCATTATTGCGAGTGAAGGTTTCGCCCAATAGCTCCATCATATTGAAGTGTGCCTTGCGTGGCTGGTCAATCGCAGGTGTTTGCGGATAGCCGTCTCCATTCGATTTACGATTGACATTGTACCACACGCCATTTGTCTCAAATCTGTACTTCGCGCCCTTCTCCAAAGGAATATTCGTGAAGTTGTACTCCTTCTTCGCATACACGCGCACCGTCCAAGTTTCGCCTGCTGCGACTAGGCTGCTTGCGCTAGAAAGTAGAAAAATAGCCACTAATGCTAGGCTGAATAAATTGTTCCAAGTCGTTGTTTTACTTATGGAAGTGTTCATCTTAAAAAAATTTAAATGGTTGAAATATTATTGAATAATTACACTACAAAGATGGCACAGAAAACAGGGCGAAACACCCTCAAAAGAGGGGATTTGGGAAATATCCTCATTTATGAGGAGGAGGATTTTTAGGGCATAAAAAAAGCCACTCCGCAAGGAGCAGCTTTTCTGTTTTTGGATGAATAGAGTTTTTTATAAGCCTTCAAATGTTTGAAATGGAATGCCTGTTTCTATGCAGAGTTCTGTGAAAAATATATGTGGCATCGTAAAGTATCTAGTCACTAGGTCAAATGCAGTTTCCAAACCCAAACCAATCATGGTATGTTCCCTACCATTGATGAACACTCTAACACTATCTTCACTTGGTACATTGGGGTATGGATTGATATAAATTTCTACTAAATCTCCTTCTTCTAGGCTAGAATTTTTATACTCAAAAGAATGGGTGTAGTTGAAGCCTGTAATCCCATTTCTGTCAAAATACAATTCTACCGACCCAAAGTTTAACCTTGAGGCTACATTATTATAACGAAAGGCACAACGTCCTCCTCCTTCTTGTGGGTTTATATGTTGTTTTAATGAAAGAACACCAACTCCTCTATTTAAACCTCCCTCATATGACGGGAATGTCGAACAGAATAATATGTTTCCTATTCCTGTACCTAATGAGCAATCTATGTTTGAATCATCAATATAGATGTATATTGTTTTGCTTTCCGTCACTAGTTTATCATTACTATAGCCTCTTGCTTGGAAGTAGTATAATCCACCCTCGGGCAAATTTCGTAGATGTTCATCTTTTTCCATATTCCAAGTATAAGGAGCGGTAAACTCTGTACGTACTCCTATATGTGTTTCTGCTATCTGAGTAGGCATTGAAGAAGTGCCATAGAACATCATATCTACTCGGTCGAGAGTTATTCCATTAGGCACAGTTATTTCAATTTGAAGACTATTTTTTTTATAGATTTCACCATTCTCTAGATTAGTTTTTAATGGGATTTGTTTTGGATTTACTAATTCGTTTTTATAGTATATGTCTCCACTTAGTAGTCGAATTTCCGCTCTTATTTCTATTGAAGTTATTATATGATTTAAAATATAATCATTTGGGCTATGTGGTTTTCCCCATTCATAGGGTGCTTGGTCCTCCCGACGGATGAATCTGTATGCCTCATCCCCTGCTAGTTTATAACTCAATTCTACATAATCCACCAAAGCAGCCTGACTTTCATCTATTTCTACTTCTATATATACATCTTGTAGATAAGATATTTCATCGTCGTTTGGGTCAGAAGCGTTTTGTATATTAATGCTGATGTTCTCAGGATTAAAAACCTCTGCTTCTACCTCCTCACATATTTTATGAATCGCAATATCAAAACGCGCTCCTTGTGCGGAATGCACCGCAAAATACATCCGTGTTTCTGTGTCTTGTAAATCTTCGCTTGTGCCAGTCAAAGTGACGGTATTATCCTCTACATCTGGCGTAGCAGAAAGGTTTCTAAAATCACCATTACGAAAACCCAAAAGGTAGGCTTGTGTCTGCCCTGCGGTAG
>JAHDCQ010000424.1 GCA_020629845.1 Saprospiraceae bacterium
AAACCACCTTTAAAGCGTAGGTGGATAATGTCGTAATTTGGCATAGGCTAGGCAGATTCTATTTCTGAATGCTTAAAGCTTGGCAAAAATTTGCTATACGGTTCTTTGTTAAGTAGTTCCTCCTCAATTGCATCTCCAATATAGTAGGCATTAGAACGTTCCTTAATCGAATCAATGTAAAATTTTACTTGTCCACTCCCACGCGAACCCGCGCCACCTAGATAATCATCTTGTACTAAACGTAGAGCTGTAAATAAGCCCTTGATTAAATCTACCTCATTGTCTTTTTCATAAATATTAAGTACAATGTTCAACTCAAAATTCGTACCTGCTGGTACACGTTCTAATTGGCGCGGCATAGCAGCAGATGTTAAACGGTCTATTACTGTTTCTGATTTTACTTCTAGTAAAAGTTCATTTAGGTCTGTATCCTTCAACCGTCCATCACGCACAATAATCCTTGATGGCTGTTGAGCAGGTGGTGCAGTAGGGTCATTTGGGATGTCAGGCTTGAAGCCAGTATAACCAAATAGTTGTGCCGCTAAATGTTTAGGGTTGTTGGTAGGGGTATTTTTTATATCGCGTCCCATTGATACATCTCCTATCGTTCCGCTTGCCACTTCCAACAGAGATCGCATTTTACCCTTTAAGGAGCTACCAGGGATATAGGGGTCGCGTGTAATGGGATTGCGTATGACTGCATTATCTAATTCACCTATTGACATGGAATTATTTGTACCACCAATATGTAAACCTGTTACCGCATTGATAGTACCCTCAATAATTATTTTTTTGACTAATCTATTTGACATCGCTTGATTTTTTTTATTTGTTTTGAAACTAATTTATTCACGCCCTCCATAGGCTTTATGATATGCCAATATGGATTCAAAGAAGTCTGCAAAGTTTTCTATCGTTTGCTTGAACTTATCTTCATCTTCCACATTTACCGCCCCATGCGCGACATCCATCACCTTCCGCAAATCTTCGATACCTCTTGTACCAGAACGCTTTGCAGCATAGGCAATTTTTGGGCGTAGCAATAAGAAATCTTTGATATTTCCCCCTTGGTCTTCTCCTTTATCCAAACCCATCACACTAGCCTCTATGCGCTTTACCTCTCCATATATGATTCGCATCTGTGAGGAGGTTAGCCGATTCTTTGCAAGGTATTTACCAAACTTTTCTGCATAGTTGATGGTATCGGTGTCAAACTTTTCACCAATCCATTTTTTGAGATTATTCTGATGTTCATTGGTAAATTCCCATCGTTCATTATCTCTGCTACCACGATTATCTCGACGACCACCGCGATTATAATTATTTCCAGACATAAGATTAGATATTAAATTATGGGTTCTTTGACAATTTTGGTGGTCAAAGAACATAGATTTTTATGATGTACTTATTTCGCTTTCGTTTCCAACTCTGCCCAACGCGCTGCCGCATTGAGCAAGGCAATAAAGTCATGTTCACTAGCCAATTGCTGTTGCTCATGCCGATTGAACAAGGCACTTTCCTGTAATTTATCCAAGAAATCACCTATCACTTTATCCCTGCGTTTTTCTTGTTTCGCACGGGCAAAGTCATACGCAATTATCCATTTCCAGCTTTCGTTTTTCTCCTTTCGGGCCTGTTCCAAAGACATTTGGTATAAGGTCTGTACTTTTTGTAGAAAGTTCCGAGAGAGCTTCCGATGCTTCACGAATGTACTCAGGCGTTCCTTTAGGTTTTCTACTAGCGTGAATTCATTTTCCCAATCCGCAGTTTGTCCCCAATACATCGGTACACCGAGCAAGTCAAAGGAATTTTTACTGTTGGCTTTATAGCTATGTCCTTTTGCTGATTTCTCTGCATCTCCTGCCAATTGCGCTGCTTTCACAATCGGAAACTTAGGCGACACCATTGCCATGCCACCCGAAATGGTCAGCTTTTCATTACCACATACCCATTTTTGGAAGTCGGCTTTAATGGTTTTGGCAAAGTCAATTATGCTATTCCAGCGTCCGATGATAAATAAATCATCACCACCGGAGTAGATAATTTGCGTTTGGAATTGATATTTTGGATCGCTGGCCCAAATCGTATTCAGATAGCCTTTAAAGAAGTAATCCAAACTACGACTCAGCGCGCTATATTCTACAAAACGCACCTCTTCCCCCAAGCCCTTGCGGAATAAATAGCCCAAATTATCTACATCCATGCGTAGTACACCGAGGCGTTTCAGCTTTTCTTCTTTAATGGGATATTCGTCGCTTGACTTATACTTCTTTTTCCGTTCTTTATCAATCTGTCCTGCTAATTCTGAAAAGGTAAAAGCTCCTTTACTATCCCCAGGGAACTTATTACCCCCATAAATCACAAAACCATACTGATTATTCGCGCCAAACCGTCCCACTTGCAAAAAATCCGTAGCCGCATTAATCACAGAAATTCGTGCGCTTTTACCCTGCAAAGCAGCTTTGAAGACTTCTATTTTATCCTCTGGTATCAGATAATTATACACGCCCAAATCACAAGGTATAAACTCGCAGTCTCTACTTAACTTATTGTTGAGCGATAGGCGTTCTTTGGAGCTTATCCAATAATTCACTTGTCGCAAGCCTTTTCCTAAGATAATCTGCTTGGCACTCGCTTCCGCAACACGCGATTCAAAATCCTTTAAGTCTCTTTTAGGATAGTCGCTTATTTTCCATGGATATTCTCGCACTTCTCCATCGTCTCCACCACGCGCAGCATATACCCAAGTGTCTTTCAGTTCTTGTTCACTCAGTTCTTCTCCTGTAATCCCATCTCTCGGATGTCCACCACCTTCTTCCACTAAGCTAGGGTTGAAAAACTGACTAGGATTTGCAGCAATAAGCGGCTGTAGTTTTTGTAGCTTTTGGCGTTCCAATTCCTCATGCAACTTACGCATCACAGCATGCAAATTCGCATGAATCAAATCGCCTGCATATACCGCCACCTCTGCTATTACGAGCGAAAGCCCTGTACGATGCGTTGCAAATAGGCGTTCGGATATACTCTGTTTCAGTTGCTCAATACGCTGCTTTTTATCCTCTATATTCGGTACAATCAAATTAAACGAACCACCACTATCATACACCACATTGCCCTCATACAAGCCCAATTCATCCAGAAAACGCTGCAAAATACTGGTACTCAGCAACTGCAAATAGAACGAACGCCCCTTCAAACTCTTGGCGGCACTACGCCCTACTATATCATACAAAAAGTCCTGTACACCCGATATATCACCACTCAATAGCAAAATAGGCTGCTCCTGCTCATCGAGCGTAAAACCTTCTGATAATCGCTTTTGACTTGTTAGATAATCGTATAGACTCACTACAAAGCCCGCCAAACTTTTCGCATAATCGTAATAGGAAACATAAGCAAATGTGCCTGTAGGCTCTGGCACTGTAACTACATGCCGATGCAACAAATGTAGCGCTGTTTCCGCTTTGGCGCGGATGTTGGAATAGGCGTTTAGTTGGGCTAAATCACGCTCAAAGGCTTGCCATAAGTCATTTGTGGAAGTACTTTCCGTAGCGGCATCGCTTGGAAAGAAAGTAGAGGTATAAGCCAGTGCTTGCTTTGGATACTGATGCTTATACGCTGCTCCGTCGCTTGCTCCTAAGCTTTCAAAGACCGAGCGTAGAGGCGCATTCATCGCCGAGGATTGCGGTTTTCGCTTAGCACCTACCACATAGCTACGCGCTGTAGTCATCAGTTCCGCAATGCGCTCTTCCGACAGACCCGTTTGCTGCACCACCGATTTCCAATGGCTTTGCAAAGCCGTAGGCGCATCGTACAATAAAGCAATGAAATATAAGGCATCCCGTGGATTTGATACCGACATGATTGATGTTTTTCACTCTAACTCAAGGGATAAAACAGCTAAGGAAAGCGGCGTTCTTTTGAGTTAAAGCTT
>JAHDCQ010000047.1 GCA_020629845.1 Saprospiraceae bacterium
TTTATCTTTTTCCTATTACTCTATCTGATTGAGCGGGAGCGGACGCACTTTTATTTCAGCCTGCTTTTGCTTGGTATTTTCATTGCCTTTGCCGCCGATGAAGAAAATTTTGAGCATTTTGTGGTCTTTTCTTACCTCCGCGATTGGCATGTTTGGGGACATTATCTAGGAACTTTTATTAGCATATTTGGCATTGTCAAATTTACGGAAGCGTACTTCAATTACACTAAAAACAGTATTTATACCCGAATCGTGATTCCCATTTTCATAGGACTTTATACAGTAATTACCTTTTTTGTTGCTACAGGAAGAAACTACTCCGTGGATAGCGTTGCATTCTTCAATTTTGACCCTTGTCTTCTTTTTTCCATCTTGGGGCTACTCTTATCTTTTTACTTAGCTAGCATTGCCCCAAAACAAAAAGATCATTCCAAAACCTTCTTTTTCATTGCCTTTGTGCCTGGTTTTTTGTCAGGCGTTTTACTACTAGGACTGCCTTTAGTGAGCAAACCACTTGGCTTCGATTATACATTTTTCTTCAAAGACGTTAATCTTCTATTTAAAGTTGCCATAATTGCGTTTCTGAGTTTATTGGCATTGAGTATTGGTTTCCGGACGAATAGATTAAGGGAAGACCAACGATTAGCGATTCAGTTAGCCAAGAAAAATAAGCTTATCGAATTGAAAAACGCCCAAAACGAAGTCTTGCTCAAAGAGATTCATCATCGGGTCAAAAACAATCTAGAAGTAGTCTCCAGTTTGCTAGAATTGCAATCCATACAGACCAAAGATGCCAAAGCACAAAGCGTGATGCAAGCCAGCCAAAGTCGGGTACAGTCTATGGGCATTATCCACCAAAAACTCTATCAAGGCGAAAACCTCGCGAGTATCGAAATGAAAGACTATTTCAAAAACCTCTGCGATAGCATACTCGACACTTATGAGGCTTGGGAAGACGTAAATATCGAATACGACATGGACGAAATAGAACTCGATGTGGATACCGCCGTACCTGTCGGACTCATTGTGAATGAACTACTGACTAACGCGCTCAAATACGCTTTTCCTGATGGTAGAAAGGGACATATCCGCTTACATTTGGAAGAGCTTGCTAATCACAAATTGCAATTGGTGGTAGAAGATGATGGTATCGGTAAGGCAAAAGATGCGAAAATACAAGGCACAGGTTTTGGTTCGCAATTGGTGGCTTTACTCACGCGCCAACTTAATGGCACGATGCGCGAGGAAGTGGTGAATGGTACGCGCTTTGCGTTTGAGTTTAAGCCGAATCTGCTATAGGCTTTCGAACTTATAGAGACTGAACAAACCGAGACAAGCAAATCGTCTTATCGGTTTATTCAGTCTCACAAAATTAGAACGCCAGCAAAAAATAAGCTAGTGCTCATTTTACACTTGACAAAACATTAGCGCGTAACAGCAATACGTTTGATATATTTTTCGTCAATCTGCACAAAATACACGCCATCTGCTAATTCTGATAAATCAAGCGAAAAGACAGCATTAGTTGAAATAGTAGTACGACGAAGGGTTCGTCCAAGCATATCCGTAACTACGAGTGAAACAAGCTCATTTTTAGCGGTATCGAATTGGCCTTTAAAATATCCATCCGAGGGATTCGGGAAGATATTTACACGCCCTGCTTCCAGTAGTTGGTTTTTCGTTCCAGTACTCATTTCATCTTGATTAGCAGCTAGGGTTGTTTCGATAGAATTCATGGCAAGCTGCATAATATCAGTACTGGCATCACTATTACTAACTTGATTCAAGCAAAAGTTGGTGCTGTTTTCCTGACCAAATAGACCACCGTTCGCTAAGATAGCACCACCTGCATTGTTTAGTAAAACGAATGCGCCATCACCCTCATCACAACAAATACCATCTCCAAAGGAGTCATAAATAGTAAAGTCATAACAAGCAGCAGGCAAACATATGGTAGTACTATGCAAACTCCCTGGCTCAAAATCATTATAAGGGCCACCAGAAGCGAGTATATTGCCCGCATTGTCTTGTATATCCCAGCTCGTTTCTTCAGGATAATTATCAAATAAAATAACCAAAGTCATATTATTACAATCACAAGCTGGACATTCACTACCACCACAATCAATACCTGTTTCGTCCCCATTTTGGATGCCATCATCACAAGTAGCGGTCGGGCGGCCTCGGGTAACATATTCGGCAAGCAAGCGAATATAACCTGCTTGATAATAAATACCCGGTTCTGTAATAGCCCAACTTGGATAGTTAGGGTCATTGAATGACCAATAACCCTTTTGAGGAGGCTGATTGGCTGGTGGAGATGGTGCAGGTGTTTGTTGATAACTTAGATAACTACCATGCGGACCACTTACCAAATAACCAGGAGGCGGGCCAGAGGAAGTATGTACATTATCCCATTCACTACCATCTTGAAACCAAAGATGAAAAATTTCATCAGCGCAATAGTCTCCACCATAATCATACATATTAGATAGATAGGTAATACCTTGCGGATTGACCCCGTGTAAATAGTGTAAATATTCATTTGCTGTTGCTTGATATTCAGCATTATCATCAACTGCGACATTACTCTTGACTACCATAGTACGAAGCAAAGCAAAATTGACTTGACTTAACGTACTTCCCGCATGGTACGCCCAATCAGGTATATACGCACGATAAAGGTCTTCCTCTCGAAACTGCATTAAATTATCATTCAAATTTCGTCTTAAAGAGTTAAGAATGAAATCGCGGGTAGTAGGATCCGCATTTTCCAGAGAGGCATAATGCACTCTGCCTTCATTTATGTTTGACCCAGAATAACTCCAGGGGCTGAAGCGTTCGATATTTTCGGTATCCTCAATATTTTCAATTACATAATCATTATAAGCTGCTTCGCCTGTGAGATCAAAAAGGTATATTGCTCCTAATACGGCTACTCCTCTTTGCAAACTTGCTCTCCAATCTGCATCTCCAGCTACAACTTCTGAATTGTCACAATCTTCATCGAGCTGATTATTATTTAAGCGTGGGAGTACGTAATTCCAAGTCGTGATAGCACGATTTTCTAATTCCTGTGCAAACTCGCGTGTAGCAGGATATTCTCGAAATATTTTTGCTGCTTGCGCAAAGGTACTCACTACTGCAATCGCTGCCGAACTACACTCAGGAAGATAGAAAAATGGGTCGGTATTTGCACTTGGAGGCGAAAGTGAATTGATATCATAATCCAGTGAGCCTATTTTTAAAAGTGTAGAACCATCCGCATTATTCATCTTAAATAACCAATCCAATTCCCACTTTATTTCATCTAGCATATCGGGGATACCATTGCCTGATTCTGGAATATTCCAATCATCACCAAACGCCTCTGGATTTTCGATGAAGGCCCACATCAAGTTATGTAGTGTGCCATTCGTAAAGGTGGTATATTTATTATAATCGCCAGCATCGTACCAACCACCTGCTAAATCGCGTGCAGATGCTGGATTGTCTTGGTCAAAGAAGTTACGTGCGCTGCCGAATTGTCCTGGATTGCTAAAGTCTTCTACATCCGTCCAACGTGCGTCGGCATAAGGTTCTTCTTTTGCTGTATTAGAACGATTGTAATAGAACATACGTCCCGCTTGTTTCAGTACTTCCGCATACACATCATCTCTAATCTCAAATTCTGCGGAACGTTGATTATTTTCAGCATCAAAAACATAGTACGTACCAGGCGTAGTCACGCTAGAAAAATCGAACCACCAGCCTCGATCTCCCGATTGTCCGTGAGTTGCGCCATTGTTCCAAACAGTTGGTGTACCGGTGAAAACTACTGCATCATTTTCTGCATTTCTGACCTCAAGGGTATTGGAAGGCGTGTATGAAAGATAGGCATTGTAGCCCTCCATTGGGTCACTCAATACCGCCCATTTATTAACTTCCGTTTGATAACCAAATTGGTCAATATGTATAAACGGACTTATCGTTGATTCGCCTGTACAAGCCTCATAGAGTCGCTGACAATCCATACTCCACTCAATGTCGCGGCAGTAAGTAGCATAGGTTTGTACAGTATTGATACATGCTATATTAGTTAATTCTTCTCCCGTTACAGGATGCACTACCCTCGGACTATTTGAATCTTCTTCGCTTACAAAGTGTGCCACTAAACGAACATAAGCAGCCTGATAAGCAATACTTGGCTCACTCAATTCCCAAGAATTTTCTGGCCAATCCCCATTCCAATCCAAGTAGGATTTTTGGAAGGGCTGGTTTTGTGGTGGTTCAAGCGTACATTCGCAACGAGGATCAGGCGCAAAGTAGCGATTGGGACCGCCTACTAGATAGCCCGGAGGCGCGCCATAGAGCGAGTTTTCGCCATCATAATCTGTACCATCTCCAAACCAAGCATGATAGATTTCTTGACAAGAATTTTCTGCCTCATCCATATTAGATAGCATGACTAAATTGTGAGGATTCACGCCATGCAAATTATATAAATAGCCTAAAGTAGCATTGCTATAGCCTCCTTGATTATCCGTATCTAGTGCATGCACATTCATAGAGAAAATCGTATTCGCTAAATGACATTTCCCTGCATTCGATCCCCAAGTGTAATCTTGGTCGAATGTATGTGCGCTATACGCATCTGCTGCTGTGATATATTGATAATAGAGCGATGTCCACTCTGCATTGATGGCTTCATAGGCATTTGCTTCAATATTTGTTACGACTTCAGGCGTAGCGTTCGGCAGTTCTGTATAAAAGAGTAGTATTTCTTGAAATATTGGAGCTTCATTGTACTGAAACCAGAAATTACTAGCATAAGGCCACACTTGTTCATAATTTGCATCGAAATAATAGCGGTATTCTGTATCGCCCGTAGCGGCATAAAGTAGTGCCGCAGAACAGGTTAAAATATCTCTTTGTATATCTGCGTCAATTTCAGGATTTGCGCTAAAAAAGCCTTCATTGTCATAAGTGGATGGTTCGGGGTTTTCTTCTATCCATGCCCAAGCCAATTCTGCGCGTTGCAAAAGCAAATCAGCATACGCATTCATTGCTGGATTATCTAAACTGCTAAATACTAGCGCGGCATGAGCGAATATACTGGCGACCACCCGTGTAGCAGAAGCCTGTGCGGGGGCGTAATAGCGCGGTATGTCGCTGCTACTCGGAGGACTACTCCCATCGTACTCAGGTACACTTACTTTCATCAATACCGAACCATCAGATAGTTGCATCTTGAGCAACCAGTCTAACTCCCATTTTATTTCATCCAAAATATCAGGAATACCATTGCCTGACTCTGGAATATTGCTATTGTCATCCCAAATTGCAGGACGTTCTTGGTACGCAAATAGCAGATTATGGACAGGACTGTACGCACCATAGACATACTTATTATAATCCCCTGCATCATGCCAACCACCTGATAAATCGAGTGCGGTACTTGCATCATTCGGGCGAAGAATAGAACGAGCCGCTACGTCTTGATTGCCTCGCACATGGCAGGCGGTATGATCGTGCCAATCGCCACCATGTTCGGCAGTGTGTGCTGCGCCACAACGTTGGTAATAAAACATATGTAGTGCTGTTTCCAACACCTCATTATATACATCTTCTGCTATGCGAAATTGAAATGAACCCACTTCATTTGCTGGATCATAGATGTAATATGTTCCTTCCGTAGTAAGTGCGCTAAAATCAAACCACCACACTTGATCGCCTGATTGTTCGTGTACCTCTCCATCATTCCAAGCAGCGATATTTTTTGAAAATACCACTTCATCGCTTTCCCAATCGCGCACCTCATAAGTTTCACCAGGTATAAAAGTTTCATTCGCATTAAAGCCAATGATCGGATTGCTGAGTACCGCTATTTTTTCAGTATTTGGAACGTAGCCAAATTGATCTATTTTAATGTGAATACTTGTATTTTCGGGAGCAGCGTAAAGCATACTTTGTATTAAAAATACTACTACTATTAAGTAATTATAGCACTTCATAATATTTATCTTTTAAAAAAATAAGATGTAATACCAATCCACATCCAAAAGTTGCATTATACTGGAGTGCTTTTTTCCTTAGACTTCGTTATTTTTAATAGCCAGCCAAAAGGATGTCTAAGAAAAATGCCTGCTTGTAGCAGACAAGCCTTGTCTAAGAAAAAAATCACTATCCAGCTTAATACAACTTTTGAACATGGATTGGTATAAGAGACTTCTAGCCTTTCGCTTTATTAGCAGGCTTCACTAATTAGTGTAGTAATTTTATGTTCGTTCCCTTTTCAGAAAAGTGTAGATTGGTTTTTTAGGAAAATTTAAAAACAAAAAATGGCTATTTATTTGATTATTAGTATTTTACAAGAATATTAAAAATTTAAATTTTAATCTACTGCTAAGTTTTATGATAGATTTTAACCGCATGGTAAAGCTTATTTGGGAAGGGTATATAACTAATTTAGATTTGGGGGGCTTTATCCATTGCTTCCGCTGTTTCGCTTTCGGATGATGGCTTCGTTTTTTAACAGTTGCGGTTTTTGTGCGTCACCTATAAAGCCATCTAATTCCATGGCGTTTTTAGCAAAATCGAAAGCCAAGTCAATTGTTTTGCCTGCCCCAATAGCATCATAAAATGCCGTTGCAAAAACTATAGCAGCACTATCGTTAATGGTATGAGTCATACCTACTACATAGGGAACATGTTCGATGATTGCATTCGCTTGTTTTTCTGAGTAACAAGAGTTAAGCAATACACAATCAATAGTTTCACAAAAAAGCTGTATAAGATTAGCAAGTGCCTGACCAGAAACATATTGAGATTGACCTGAATTGTTCTCTAGGATGATGCCACCATACAAATCTTTATCCTTATTCAACAAAAGACCTCTCTTGGAGCCAGTAGTATCAGATTTTTTAGAAAGTCCATGTCCAGAAAAGTGCAGAAAATTGGGGGTTTCATCTAAAAGTACTCTTCTTAAATCGGATGTTCTAACTGCCCCTTTTTGTTTTAACTCGAAAGTATCTCTTTTTTTTGAACGAACTAAGCTCTCTTCAATCTCTCGTAATTCTTTATCCAATCGAAGTCTTCCAGTATCCCCCGGGTTAGAAGCTAAAAATAGTATGGAAGAAACTCCTGACCGCAATATCAAGGCTTCTTCCTTTTTGTTTTCAACTGGAATTTCAATCCTATCTTTTCCAGCTCGAAACTTTCCTTTCAAATATATCGGATGTAAAGACGCTACTTGTATCCACTTAGCTGCCACGCTTTCAATTATTGGGTTTTCTGATGGATGATTCATCAATTCCTCCACCCTCACAAAATCTTCGCCATTCACAGAAATCTCCACTAACTTATTGCGCTGATTGATTTCCCTGAATTGGTCAAATATTTGGTTGATTACTGTACTAGCCTCCGTTTTACTACAAAACACCTTGATATGCTGAGCTGATGTTCGCTCAATTAGGCATCTAATTTCATCTCCTTTTTCATCTTCCAAATCAAAACCAATTCCATTTTTCCAAAAAGCATCTAGCGATAAATCACCATAGTTGCAAATAATACGCGTCATCACGCTTTCTGGCAGGAAATTGGGATAATGGAGCATAAAAGCGAAGTGATTGCACTTCTTTCGATATTTAGCAAGCATCCTTTCGGCTTTTTCTGGTATTTCTCTAGGTAAATATTGAGGTGCAACAAAGTGGTCAGTTTGCTTTTGTTCTTCAAAAATCAATTCAAACTGTTTCATTAAGGACAGAAACTGCACAGCATCAAAGTCTTTTACAACCTCTTTGACATGCTCCAAATCAAAGCGTCCATGTTTTTTTATCACGCTATAATCCAACACTTTATAAATGGTATCCGTTACCCAGCTTGGATTGATAAACACAGTTTCGCTCAATGTAGGATTGTCAGGATAAAACAGTATAGTGCCTATATCATGTAAGTAAGCACTAAGGGTTTTGATTTCTTCGGTGGTAATGTTTGGTTTTTCCGCTCTACAAAGCGCGTCCAATTCGTTCTTTGAAATCACAACACGCGTACTGCTCAAGTCCCTTACAGCAGTTCGTATGGCTACCCATTTGGTACTTAGTTCATATTGCGATTTTGTGCGATTCAATAAATCAACTAAATCATCTTGAAACGATTCAAAATCTCTGGTATGTCTTTTATTTTTATCATACGCTCCTTTTATGCTCAGATGGTGCAAGCAGTCTTTATCTAGCTCATATTGTTTTGAAATCGTATCAGGAATGAATATTTTTTCTTTTGGCTCAATATCCATTTTGGATTGCACGAGCATGGTAGAATTCAGCTTTTCATAGCCTGTATAATGCTGCAGACTATTCAGCCAATAAGAATAGTGAAAATGCGCAAGCGGCAAGATCATTTTTTTCGATTCATTATTATCATAAATATAAATGGGCGTATCTAATTGACCTTGCGTATTCGTTTTTTGCTCAAATAAGACAATGGATACTGCATTTCGAGAAAAAAACAAGCGATGCGTGGCATGATAATAATCTTGTCCTCCAAAATCCCAAAGCCTGACGCTAAAATCCTGCCCTGCTGGTTGCCATGTTGTTCTATTGCTGATGCCGTGAGTGCTGGCTTGGGTTTCGTTAAAGATGCCCTCTAGTATATAATTGATTAAAGTAGATTTACCAGCCGTGCTATTTCCAAGTAAGATGAGTTTTACTTCGTCATTTGCCTGCGTATCATCTTCGACTAAAGATTGTAGATAGCTCTGAATATCCACTACAGAATTATATCCTTCCTCGCCTGGAATGAGGGATGAAGGAAGATTAGTCAATGGATTGCCGTGTAGATAAAGTACATCTAAACCCGTAAATTTAACAAGGCTAGTAGGTAGCTCCTCTAGTAGATTATTTTTAAGATTTAGCGTTGCTAAGCTTTGAGAGGGGGCAAGTTGCAAATTGTGGAGCTGATTGTTTAATAAATATAAACTTTTCGCATTAGGCGCGTCTAAGCTTAATGTTTCTAGTTGATTTCCACTTAAATCCAAATAGGTTAGGCTATTCAATGTGCCTTCTGAAATGAATGTTTGTAGTTGATTTCGACTAGCATCCAAGTTTTTTAAAGCCGTAAAACCGACTGGAAATATCAAGGAGACCAATGCACTATCACTCACATCAAAGTGCCATAAATGAGGCAAGGCTACTTCAAAAATGAGGCCTTGTAGCTTTGTATTATCACTTAGATTGAGATATTGAAGCTGTTGAAAAGCTGCGGTAAGCCGCACTTCCTCAAAGTCATACTCACAAGCTGCCAAGCCTATAATGCGCCCTTCCTCATCCAAACAATAGCTACTATTGCTTTCAAATCTTCTGATGGCTGTTATATCGGCTTCTTGTCGAAAAGGAATATTGCCGAATACTTGCTGGAGCAGTTGTTTTACTTGGTTCATTCTTGCATTTTTTGATTTAAAAAAATTCAATTTCAGTATCTACAGACTCGAAAACCATTAAGATGATTCCTATGATGAAAGTTGTTACTACTACGAAGCGAAACTGTACAGATAAAACCATTTATGAACCAAGTGCCACCACGAACCACTCGACGATCTTTATCACCTTTAGAAGGACTGCCATCTTGCGGAACTTTATTTAAATTGCTCTGCCATTCATCAGCACACCATTCCAATACATTACCACTCATATCGTATAAGCCTAATACATTTGCAAGTTTTTGACCCACGGGCTTTGTTTCTCCATTACTATTCCTCTTATACCACCCTACTTCTTTCAACTTATTACTCCCTGAATATCGGTAAGAACTTTCATGTACTCCTCCTCGCGCAGCATATTCCCATTCTGATTCTGTAGGAAGACGATAACTCATACCAGTTAGATAGTTAAGCTTTGGCAAAAAAACTTTCGTTATATCATCCCAACTTACTAACTCTACTGGACGAGTAGTTCCTTTAAAGTTAGATGGATTATCTTCCATTATCGTTTCCCATATTAATTGAGTAACGAGGAACTGCCCCATATAAAAGTCTTTAATGTTCACTTCATGGTTTTGGTCTTCTCCCATTCCATAAGTACCTCCTTTTATAAAGACCATATTGGCTTCTATTTGTTTGAGTATGGTGCTTTTTGCTGACATGGATTGGTTTTAGTCTATTAAGTACGAATTGCTATGCGCGAAGATATGAAGATATTGTTTGGACTTTATACTGCCTTCGGCGATTAAAAGGGAAAAAGTGTAAAATAGCTAAAGGCTAAGCTAGTACCGACAGACGCGAAAACCAACATTGTAGCTCCTGTTATTGGTGAAGTACCAACTACGAATCGAGACGGTGCAGCTGATAAAATTACTGTACGAAGACCCACCACGAACCACTCGTCTATCTCTACTCCCCTTAGCAGGACTGCCATCTTTCGGAACTTTGTTTATATCCTCCTCCCATTCATCCAAGCACCATTCCCACACATTGCCACTAATATCGTATAAGCCCAGAGCGTTTGCCAGCTTCTGTCCTACTGTTTTTGTTTCTCCATGACTATTTTTGTACCAACCCACTTCTTTTAATTTGTTACTGCCTGCGTAGAGATAAGGACTGTTATGTATGCCTCCTCTTGCTGCATATTCCCATTCCGCTTCACTTGGTAAATGATAGGCTTGTATACCCTGCTCGCTCAACCATTCGCAGTATGCCATTGCATTATGCCAACTGACTCCAACTATGGGGTGTTGCTCATTCATGATTGACACCCCTAATTTTTTATAATAATCATCGCTTCCTGTGTATATATTGTATGAGTTGTCTGCTTCCATCCATTCAGGCTCGTTACCATTCGTAGCTTCTACAAAAGCTAAGTATTCTTTTACTGTGACAGGATAGCGACTCATATAAAAGTCTTTAATGTTCACTTCATGGTTTTGGTCGTCTTCCATACCATAAGTTCCGCCTTTTATAAAGACCATATTGGCTTCTATTTGTTTGAGTATGGTGTTTATTGCTGACATGGATTAGTTGTAGTCTATTGAACATGAATTTTTATGCGCGAAGGTGCGAAAAGGCTGATTTTAATACCTACAGACTCGAAAGCTAATACCGTTGCTCCTGTCAAAGGTGTAGTTCCTTCCACGAATCGAGACGGTGCAGTTCTTATTATTGTTACTCCAAGACCCACCACGAACCACTCGACGATTTTTATCTCCCTCAGCAGGGCTGCCATCTTTTGGAATTTTTCTCACGCCTCTCTGCCATTCATCCAAACACCATTCCCATACATTACCATTCATATCATGCAGCTTTAAAGCGTTTGTTAGTTTCTGTCCAACAGGCTTGGTTTCACTATGGCTGTTTTCATCATACCACCCCACTTCTTTCAGTTTATTACTACCAGCATATCGGTAGGAGTTTCTATGGATACCACCTCTTGCTGCATATTCCCATTCCACTTCGCTTGGTATACGATACGTTTGTCCTGTCTGCTCACTCAACCATGCACAATATGCCATTACTCCATACCAATTTATGTAAACCATCGGATGATTGGCGAGTTCTCCCTTTAATTCAAAGTCATTTCCTGTAAATCGAATACCACATGGTACTTCTTTATGGTCTTCTTCTAATTTTATCCAAGTCCTTCCGCCTTCTTCTTGATTGCCTTTCTCTTGTAGAAATGGCAAAAAATCTGCATTTGTTACTAGGTAGCGATTCAGGTAAAAGTCTTGCACCTTTACTTCGTGTCGGTTGTTCATCAAAAAGCTACCGCCTTTTATAAAGACCATATTGGCTTCTATTTGTTTGAGTATGTTGCTTGTTGCTGGCATGGATTGGTTTTAATCTATTGAACATGAATTTTTATGCGCGAAGGTACGAAGATATTGGTAAGCGGACTATGGGCTTGACACTACTTTCAGCGATAAACAGGGTAAAGGAACTAAAGGCTAATTTTTAGTGCCGACAGACGCGAAAACCAGTATAATAGTAATAGTCATTGGTGAAGTTCCAGCTACGATTCCAGACAGAACAGAGGTTATCATCATAGTCCCACGCACCGCCGCGCACCACTCGAAGATAGTCGTTCCCTTTCGCAGCAATACCGTCTTTTGGTATTTTATTTAAATCTTCCCCCCATTCATCAACACACCATTCCCATATATTACCATTCATATCATATAAGCCCAAAGCATTTGGTAGCTTTTGTCCTATACGTTTTGTTTCTTCATGGCTATTTTTTTCATACCAGCCCACTTCTTTTAATTTGTTGCTGCCAGCATATAGGTAAGGACTTTTATGCATCCCTCCTCTCGCTGCATATTCCCATTCTGATTCACTTGCTAAGCGATATTCCTGCTCCGTCTGCGCACTCAACCATGCACAGTAAGCCGTAGCCCCAAACCAACTTATATAGACCATCGGATGATTAGCCAATCCTTCTTTTAGTTCAAAACCATTTTCTGTAAATCGAATACCGCATTGTACACCACCATAGCTTTCTTCTAGATTTACCCAAGTTGTTCCTCCTTCTTCTTGATTGCCTTTCTCTTGTAGAAATGGCAAAAAATCAGTATTCGTTACTGGGTAGCGATTTAGGTAAAAGTCTTGCACCTTTACTTCGTGTCGGTTGTTCATAAGAAAGCTCCCGCCTTTTATGAAGACCATATTGGCTTCTATTTGTTTGAGTATGGTGCTTGTTGCTGGCATGGATTGGTTTTAATTTATTAAGCACGAATTGCTAAGTGCGAAGGTACGAAGATATTGGCGGGCATAGTTTTAATTATTCCAATCCCCAAAAAATCCCTTATCTTCCCCTAAAAAATAATATGAAACACTTCCTGCTCACAGTTTGGATGCTTGCCTTATGCAGCATCGCCCACACCCAATCCCCCAACACCTTCAACCCCATAGACGTATTCGACCTAGAATACGCCTCCGATCCACAGATTTCGCCCGACGGAGAAAGCATTATTTATGTCCGCAATTTCAAGGACATTATGACGGATAAAAACCGTTCCAACATCTGGATGCTCGATGCAGACGGCAGCAATCATCGCCCACTCACTACGGGGATGCAAAACGACCGTGCGCCGCGTTGGTCCCCCGATGGCACGAAGCTGATTTATGTCTCTGCCAAAGAGAAGAGTTCGCAACTCTATATGCGTTGGTTGGATAGTGGCTTGGAGGCACGGCTGTCCAATTTGCCCTACACGGCCAGCAGCCTAAAATGGTCGCCCGATGGCAAGTGGATTGCATTCAGCATGTTTGTGCCAAAGTCAGAAAAGCCCTTAGTGCAACTCCCTGCCAAGCCCAAAGGCGCCACTTGGAACGATGCCCCCAAGTACATCGAAAAAATGCGATTCAAAGCCGATGGTTCGGCGAATCTATTGCCTTCGGGTTATCGGCATATTTTTGTCTTGTCTGCCGAAGGCGGTACAGCTCGACAACTCACTTCGGGCGACTACAACCACAGCAGCCCTGCTTGGAGTCCTGATGGAAAAACGCTGTTGTTTTCCTCCAATCAACAGGAATATTGGGAGTACAATCCTGCCAATAGCGATTTATTTGTCCTCAACATCGCGACAGAAGAAAGCAAAGCCCTCGTGACACGCGAAGGTCCTGACCAAGTGGTAGGCTACTCGCCCGATGGCAAAATGATTGCCTACACAGGACATGATGAAAAGTACCTCGGACTGCAACTCGACGACCTTTATGTGATGAATAGCGACGGCAGCAACGCCCGCAATATCAGCAGCGATTTCGACCGCAATGTGAGCGATGTGGTCTGGGCAAGCGACGGCAAGGGCTTCTATTTTCAGTACCACGATAAGGGCAATTCTAAGGTGGCGTACATGGATTTGAACGGCAAAGTGAGCGTCCTTAGCGATAATCTCGGTGGTTTGTCCATTGGTCGCCCCTATAGTGGTGGGCAGTTTTCGGTTGCACCCGATGGTACGTATGCCTTCACGCATAGCACGCCCGACCACCCTGCGGATGTAGCCGTAGGAAAAAAAGGCACAGCAGCCAAGCGATTGACGCGCCTCAATGATGACTTATTCGCACACAAAAGGCTAGGCGAAGTGGAGGAACTTTGGGTAAAATCTTCCTTCGATGAGCGCGATATACAGGCGTGGATTTGCAAGCCACCTAACTTTGATCTTAACAAAAAATATCCGTTGATTTTGGAGATTCACGGCGGGCCATTCACCAACTATGGCGACCGTTTTTCGGCGGAGGTGCAGTTGTATGCGGCGGCGGGCTATGTGGTGGTCTATGCCAATCCGAGGGGGAGTACCAGCTATGGCGCGGAATTTGGTAACCTCATCCACCACAACTACCCCAACCAAGACTACGACGACCTGATGTCGGTGGTAGATGGCGTGATAGCGAAGGGCTATGTGGATAACGAAAACCTCTTCGTGACGGGCGGCAGTGGCGGCGGTGTCCTCACGAGTTGGATAGTGGGCAAAACCGACCGCTTCCGAGCAGCCGTAGTGGCTAAACCCGTAATTAATTGGACGAGCTTTGTGCTACATGCCGACCATCCTGCCTTTTTTGCGAAATATTGGTTTGGCGCGTTCCCCTGGGAAGAAGGCCAACAGGAGAAATACTGGGCGCGTTCGCCGCTTTCTTTGGTCGGCAATGTGGTCACGCCTACCATGCTACTCACAGGCGAACAGGACTACCGCACCCCCATGTCGGAGACGGTGCAATATTATACTGCCCTCAAACTCCGCAAAATAGAAACGGCACTGGTACGTATCCAAAACGCTGGACATGGCATCGCGAATACGCCTAGTAATTTGATGTCGAAGGTGGTGTATGTATTGGGCTGGTTTGAGGAATATCGGGCGGAGTAAAATTTTCTTGGGAAGTACGGATATATTATCCGTACTTTCTAGAAAAAAAGCACTAGCCCGAAATCCCATGTTTTTACTATTTTTGCTGAAATACATAAAATTTGTAGAATAAATCTTGTATTTCATTCTTCATTAGCACAACTTAAATATAAATGACACCAAAAGTTTTTATTTCCTATTCTTGGGACAGCGACGAACATAAAGCTTGGGTAAAAAACTTGGCTGACAGACTTTTTAGCAAAGGTGTAAATGTCATTCTCGACCAATACGAAGCAAAATCAGGAGATAATATTACCTATTTTATGGAACGTGCCGTAACAGATACAGACAAGATATTATTGATTCTTACTGAAAACTATAAACTTAAAGCTGATGGGCGTGGCGGCGGGGTCGGCTACGAATATTCCATGATAAATGCCGAATGGTACAAGAGTCAAACTGATAATAATAAATTTATTCCAATTCTTAGAGGTAAAAATGCTGATAATTGCAAACCCATATTCGTTAATTCGTTCATCTATATTGACATGAGTGATGATGAGCTGTTTGATGAAAAATTTAAAGAATTGTACTTTAGGGTATATGACGAACCGATGTTAGTAAAACCGAAAATTGGTCAGCGACCTAATTTTGAAAAACTTCGCCCCATATCAAAATCATCACAAATAAATATTAAGTCAAACAGACTATTAATCGACACTATTCGGGAACTTATCGGCGCTAGTAAAATTAAACAAGCTATTGATGAAACAAAAGAACTAGCGAAAGGCAAAGGTGACACCGAACTTTTGAATGATGTAATTACGATTTCGGAGAAATATCAACAGAATGAGAGAAAAAACCGTATAGGTACACTGAGTTTTGATGAGTACTTTCGTAATCGTTCTAAAATTGCTGATAGTTTGTTAGGAATGTTACAACAAATTGGAAAAGGTACTTTGGTAAATAATAATGTAGTAGATAAAGAAGAAATATTTGAACTGATTGAAAACGGTGATTTAGAACAAGCTTTTAAACGAACTATTAAGAAAACTCGCGGCACAGAGATTTATCGTAATTTCTTGCTACCATTAAGAGCAGATTACAAACAATATAGTGATGACCAATTAGCAGGTAAAGACATACGCGGCAAACTTGCTGATATTACTCAACGGTTTTCGCAAATAATTGAAAAACTATAAGACCTAAAAATACTAGCAAATTCATGATACTGAATCAAAATAATATTGATGATATTTTCTATAAAATAGAAGAAGTGCGCTTTTATATTGAGGAGATAGAACTCGATAAAGCATTTGATTTATTTATAGAGATATGCCGAAAATCCGAGGTTTACTACAATTTTTTATTGCCTTTGAAAGGAGATTACAAAGAATTCAAAGACGATAAATTAGCGGGTAAAGACGTACGTGGCAAACTTGCTGATATAATTGTACGTTTAGTCCATATAATTTTAGAATTTGAAAAAAGTATTTCAGTAATAATTGATGAAAATACAAATGAAAAACCATTCAACAAGATTCATGAATTAGTTCTTGATTTGAATTTTGATAAACAATCTAGCTATTTCCAAAAAAGCGTAGAACAATGTAAAGGACAATTAATTTCATTCTTAATAAGAGGTAGTGAAAGAGAATATGGTCAGCAATGGCTATATAATAGATTCTTCAGACAGTATTCTGAAATCCATGACCCCGTTTCCATAAAAATCGAAGGGCTTAATGCTAACTTGGAAGATTTCATAAATTCTTTAGCTAAAAGATTAATCGAAAATTATGATAGCAATGAAGATTTAAGACGAAGAAAAAAACGATTAAGACAATCCTTATCTAACAGGGTGGAGACCAAACCTCAATTTATCATCATTCATGATGCATCAAATTTTATTCATTCATCTGGATTTGCAGATTTCTATGAGATGTTATCTGACTTCAATGAAGAGATTACGATTAACGAAAAGTCAATTCATAACTGCATATTTCTTTTCGTAGAAAACCAATCTGCCCCCTACACTTGTGAGCATTATCTATGTTCAAGTCTATTAAAACCAGAAGAACTTAAAGATAAAGATTTCAAAATCATCGGATTGCCTGAAATAGAACCAATTAATGAAACATGTTTTCACAAGTGGCTCGAAAATAAGCATCCAGATATCAAATCTAATTTTAATAATTTTGAAAATTTCATAGAAAAATGCAATGGTCATCCTCAAGAAATCATAGATTTTATCTTTGAAAAAATCAGCAAACATTATCAAAAAAAATGTCTCATATGCTAAAACCATATACTGGTGAAGCCCTCATTGAAAGAAAAAAAATCGGCAACACCTACATCGACGCATACCTTCCATCCGATGATCTCATAGATGCGGTCAATTTAGCGATGCAACTTGGCAGACCATTGCTTATTATGGGTGAGCCAGGCTGTGGTAAGACCCGTCTCGCTGAAGCTGTTGCCTATGAATTACATGGGGATAAGATGAATAACCACTATTTCCGTTGGGACATCAAATCTACTACCAAAGCCAAAGACGGTATCTATCAATACGATGCACTTGGCAGATTGTACGATGTCAATATAGGAGATAAAAAAGCGAAAGATATAGAAACGCACTATATCAACTATGGTGAATTGGCTAAGGCATTCAGCGAGTTACAAAATATCAATGGCGCACCCAACATTCTGTTGATTGATGAAATAGATAAAGCTGACATAGACTTCCCAAATGACTTATTATTGGAATTGGAAAATAAAGAATATGTCGTAAGAGAGCTGAACGATAAAAAAGTCCATGCGAAAAGTGAAGTCCTCATATTTGTCACTAGCAATCAGGAAAAAGAACTCCCGCCTGCTTTCTTGCGACGTTGTCTATATCATTTTATCGAATTTCCCAATAAAGAAAAATTAAAATTAATAGTCAGTAAGCACATCAAAAACATGGGAGACCAAGATGTCCAAACTGCCTTAAAAACCTTTGAGGAGATTCGCAGCGAATTAGATGAGACAGATAAGAAACCTTCTACCAGCGAATTGATAGATTGGTTCCAAATGCTGGATTTCTACACCAAAAAGAAAGACGTAGAGAATCTGACCGATACCGAAAAACGCCTTATTGCACAACTCGATAACGTACATAATCCGAAAAATCCCCCATTTCCTCAAATTTTATTCAAAACATTAGCTGCAAAACGCAAAACGCAATGACAAATATTCCCGACATCCACCTCCCTCTCTATGGTTTTTTCGGCGCACTTCGGAAAAATGGCTTTTCATTGGGAATAGCCGAATACTATGTATTTTTGGAGACATTGAGTTTGGGATATGCTATTGATAGGCAAACGGGACAGCTTGATAAACCAGCCACTCTAAAACTCTGCAAAATCCTCTGGCTCAAGCCCAATCAAAGCAAATTTGTCTTTGAGCAGTTATTTGAGGAATATTACGCACCATTAGAAAATATTTCTCTCGTTACTCGCTCTATAAGCAAGAAAAATACAGGCGAACACACCTCACAAGAACATTCAACCATTGCTCCAAAAGCTCAAGTCACCACCAACGAATTTGATAATCAAAACATAAGTTCTAATACTTCCAAAGACGACCAAACAGATGAAGAACCCACTGAAATTCCCCAAGCCTCGGATGATTTCCCATTAGTTAAATTCATATTGGGTGATGCCATTGGTGAATCCGTCAAAATGAATGATGCCCCCACAGATAAAGTTCAGAAGTTCTTTTTTTCTGATTATTATTTCGACCTCACCAAGCGACAAATGCAGCAGGTCTGTCGTTTTTTACCCGTTAAACAGGCTTCGCGCAATACGGAAGAGATAAACATCTCCGCTAGCGTAGAACAATTTGCCAAAAACGGATTACTCGCTCAACCCATCTTCAAAAGCCGCGAACGCATCACGAATCAAGTTCTATTGCTCATAGACTACGGTGGTTCTATGCTAGCATTTGATACTTTGGTCGATACTTTTATGGAAGCACTACAAGATACTTTTAAGACCCGAAGAGGCGAAGCTCATCGCCACATTTGCCCGTATTATTTTTATAATGTGCCAGGTGAATATTGCTACACCAATAAATCGTTTACAAGCTACCAAAAGTCCCAAAACATCATCCAAAATTTGCATTCCAAACATACATCCGTCATCATCGTTAGTGATGCGGGTGCAGCTCGAGGTGGCAATTCCGATGGCAGATTTAGAGCAACTCTGCGCTTTGTGCTGCAACTCAAAAAAGCGACATCGCGCATCGTATGGCTCAATCCTATGCCGAATCATCGTTGGAAAAACACCACTGCACAACGCATTGGGCGATTCGTAAAAATGTACGGCTTGGATACCCAAGACAACCTCCAAAAAGCTATAAATATACTACGAGGGAAATGAGTAAAGATACCACATATACATACACCGACAAGCGCATCAAGCAATTCGCTGCTAAAGGAACGGGCTACCTCAGTTTCCTACAACTTGCTGCCCAACCTTTGCTCTTTTCTACAGATTTACTATATAAACTCTGGCTCAATTTCAGTAACTATGCTTCTGAAAATGATGTACCTTGCCGTTCCTATCTTGTGGTGTCTGATTTAATTCTATCTGGCATCTGTCGACCTATTGGATTTAACCTCTTTAGTTTGGAGGAAGATATTCGCGAAGAGATGTGCAATCAACTTGATTTAGATAATCGTAAGACTGTTTCCAATTTTGTCTATGAGTACGCTGAACATAATAAAAGCTTGTTGAGCAAAAATATTTATGGGATATATCGGATTTGGGCAATGGGAATACTTGACCCTATGGGGATGGAAGATGAAATCAAGAAGAAAATCAAAGAAGCTAGCACCGATCATGAGAAAGTCAATTATTTATCGCTTTACTACAATTCTTTGCCTTTAAACAAGTTAGGAAAAGACAAAACTAGTATCACTTTGGAAATAGCGGATACTCCAAATGAGAAAAATATTTTGAATGTAAGGTTGCCATTGAATTTGAGGAATAAAGTTAGTAATCAAATTACAGAAAAGCACCAACATACAGACTTCGTAATAGGACTCATCGCTCAAGCTGAAAAAGAAGCATGGAGTAAACTTGATTTGAGTGGTAGGCAAATTAGCCAAATAAGAAACTTAGATAGACTTACTAATCTTACTTCACTTAATTTAAACAACAATCAAATCAGCGATATAAGTGGTTTAGAAAAACTTGCTAATCTCACCTCACTTGATTTAAGCAACAATCAAATCAGTGAAATAAAGGGGTTCGATAGACTTACTAATCTCACCTCACTTGATTTAAGCAACAATCAAATCAGTGAAATAAAGGGGTTCGATAGACTTACTAATCTTACCTCACTTGATTTAAGCAACAATCAAATCAATGAAATAAAGGGGTTCGATAGACTTGTTAATCTCACCTCACTTGATTTAAGTAATAATCAAATCAGCGATATAAGCGGTTTGGAGCAATTAACACAATTATCTTATTTTAACCTAAGCAAGAATCCAATAAAATACATTAATAAAGCACTTGAAATTGATGTGCTTGATTTGAGTAGTACAGCCCTAAATGATTTATCGGTGTTCGTAGATGAGATAGCTGCAGATAGGAAAGTACTTTGGGAGCAAGCAAGGGCTAGAAGAGGCAAAAGTAAAGCAATAGCCGATGCAAATTTTATATATCATGGATATGACTATCATGCTAAAAAAGCTATCTATGTCAAAGACTGCCATAATCTAAAAAAGCCTGCCCCAGAGTGGATCATGCTAGGCAGCAATATGGTGAAACAGTATTTTGAAGCGATAGAAGAACAAGGGGAAGAAGAACTAAATGAGGTAAAAGTACTACTCGTAGGAGATGGCGGTGCTGGTAAAACAAGTCTTGCCTATCGTCTTGCGCAACCCAAAGCAGACTTACCTATTGCAGAGAAACGTACTCGTGGTATAGAAATCTATGATTGGAAATACACGAAAAACAGAAAGAAGTATCATATTCATCTTTGGGATTTCGGAGGGCAAGTGATGTATGATATGGTGCATCAGTATTTTTATTCGCAGCAGTCTTTATATCTACTCTTGGACTCTTCGCGGAGTGGCGCAAACGAAAATGATAGCCGTCTTAATCAATTGCTACAATCCGTAGAGTTATTCGGTAAAGGTAGCCCAATGCTAATGATACAAAATGAGCATACAGGGCATGAAAAGAAGATGGATTTTGCACAGCTTCAAAAAAATTATCCCTTTTTGAAGGAGTTCTGCAAAGTTAATCTGCGTAGCAAAGAAAATCTCCATGAACTAAAGTATATACTAAAAAAGCATATCGAAGATATTCCAGGACAGGGCGTAGTACTACCAAAAAAATGGATGAACATCCGAAAGAAAATCGAGCGTATTGCCAAAAAAGAAGATACACTGAGTTTGGAGCGATTTCAAAAAATATGTGTAAACTGTAGCGTAGAAGACGAAAAAGCGCAACGAGTTTTGAGTCGTTATTTGCATCAAATGGGTGTATTCCTACATTTTCAGGATAGAAAAGAAAGTACCCTCCAAAAGCTTATTATTCTTAATAGAGATTGGGCAACTAAGGCAAGCTATAAGGTATTCGATGCGACTTTTATGCAGGAGCGCGAGCAAAAAGGTGCATTCGATATTAATGATTTAGAACGCTTTTGGCCCGAAGCAGAATTTCGTCCCTTCCATTTGGAATTATTGGACTTGATGAAGCAATTCGAGATTTGTTATGAACTACCGAGCTCTAAGCAATACATAGTACCGCGTCTCATGGACAAAATGCCTGACGAAAACTATTGCAAAGGCGAAGAATCGCCCTTGCACCTCTACTACGAATATACCTTTATGCCCGAAGGCTTGCTGAACCGCCTAAGTGTGCGCCTACACGAAATGATAGGCGGCGCTAATCGGGAAATGGTGTGGAATGATGGTGTGGTATTTAAAGAAAAAGGCTTGCTTGCCCAAGTACGAGAAATACGACAGTCCGACAAAAGCCGTATCGACATCAAAATAATCGGCAAAGATGTTCATTGGATGTCAGAGCAACTGATACGAGAAATTGATAAAATCAATGAAGCCTTCAATCTAGAACGCCTGAAAGTGGAGGTGAAAATTCCTTGTAATTGTAAGCAATGCAGCAAGAGTGAAGAAAAATACTTTTTTGACTTCCATAAAGTAAAATCCGATCTCCAAAAGCCCGATAGAAAGTATCATTACTATGTCTGTGAAAACTCTAGAGAAACCGTAGATTATCATGAATTGCTCAAAACGATTTCGCATAAGGCAGTAAAAGAAATTCAGGAACGGCAAAAACTCAATAAAATCGATTTCTAGGCGTAAACTGTTATGTTTCCTCTATCGAAGACCTGATTATTGCGAAATTGCAGTGGTACAATATGTCTCAAAGCGAAAAGTAATTGGGAGATATTACATATCTGTTGAATGAGCCAGATTTGAATATGCAGTATCTTCAAGTTTAGACACAACGACTTTTAATCAATCGACATGAGCTATTTTGATACCATCAATTCCACCAAAGAAGCGGAAATGCGCTATGCCAATTGGTACTATCTCCTCCCCGACCACCGCAAAGCACAAATGCTATCCGATGCCTTTCAGTTTGCATTTGATACCATTAAACACAATGTGCTAAAGCAAAACCCCAAAGCTACCAAATCCGAAATCATGCTAGCCTACGTCCAAGCCAATCTAAAAGACGAGTTTTCCCCTAAAATATTTATACGTATTGTACGCACTCTGGAAGGGCGGATATTGGAGGAAAAGCAAGCCTTGAAATAACTACCACTAATCTAATTCAACTTGTAACTCACCCCCAAATCATCCAGCGCATTAATAAAATCTGTTCCTACATTTACGGTCGTTTTTTTAGATTTCAGTTCCAGTTTCAATTGATTGTTTCTATCCAATAGCACCACTTTCATTTTGTGCTTGCCTTTATGTGCACCACAAAGCGTTTCTATGGATTGAATCAGGCGTTCATCTACTTTTTCAAGCGGTAGTTTTAGCGTGATTTCTTTGGTCAAATCCGCACTTACCGCTTCTAGCACATTTACCTCTGAAATCTTCAATTGGTAGCCATCGCCGCTCCATTTGGGTTCAAATTTGCCTTTGATGAATACACATTGACTTTCCTCTAGGAAAGCTTTGAATTTCATATAATCGCCACTAAAAAGCGGGATTTCAAGCATACCATTATAATCCTGAATCGTGAAAATGCCCCAGCCTGTACCTTTCTTACTAATACGATGATTCGCGCCTGTAACGATACCTGCGAGTTTCACTTCGCGCCCATGATATTTTTCCACTTCATCCAAGCCACAAGTCGTGAAATTCTCAATTTCTACCCGATAATCATCCAAGGGATGCCCACTGATATAGATGCCTGTAACGTCCTTCTCTTTATTCAGTTTTTCTATCAAACTCCAGTCCTCGCCCATCGGGATTTTCGGCTCTGGAATCATAATATCCTCCGACATTCCAAAGAGCGAAGTCGCAGCCTCTGCGCGTTGGTTTTGATAGGCATTACCATATTTCAAAATATGTTCCAAAAAGGTATCATACTTCTCCGAAGGCAAGAAATATTGCGAGCGTTCGATATTTTCAAAGCTATCCATCGCACCGCCTAATACGAGGCTTTCCATCGCTTTTTTATTCACCATGCGTAGACTCAAACGGCGCATCATATCAAAGGAACTCACGAAATGTCCTTTGTTTTGACGCTCCACTAAAATCGCTTCCACAGGGCCTTCGCCCACGCCTTTTAGTGCCGAAAGTCCGAAACGAATCGCCCCTTCTTTATTCACCGCAAAGTCCGATTGGCTTTCATTCACATCAGGGCCGAGTACGGTCAAGCCCATGCG
>JAHDCQ010000425.1 GCA_020629845.1 Saprospiraceae bacterium
ATCATTTTAACCATGAGGATGCTATCTGTCGAATATGAATATAAGTACTCGGACACATTTATTCTTCATTTAAAACAGGACTATTTTCCGCCTAATTTCACTTTAAAAATCCTTGGAGAACGTCTCCGATAGTTATCGGAGTCCGCGGTTTTCAAAGCAAAATTATACGAAAAATATCCTCTGTTTTAATTTTAACAATAATTATGTCCGAGTACTTACATCAATACCAATCCGCATCAAGCAAATCAAAGAACCACAAAGTTAGGCAATTCAGAGGAAGCTTGCAGCAAAAAATAACAATAAATAAATTCTACTTTGTCAGCAATTTGCGTATGACTAGGAAAAACAGGGCAAACAAAAAGAGGAAGACCGTGGTCTCCCTCTGCTAAATACAAAAAGGCATGTATATGAAAAGCTATTTATAATGAGAACCTATAGGAGGTTCTGATTATGCAATACGGTAAATAATAGGTTAAAAACCTATGACATTATATAGAGCAATTACCTTTCCAAAAAAAATAAAAATTGTTAATTGCTGTAAATCAATGTATTGCAAATATAATGACTTTCAAATAATTTCCCAAAAAGGAAAAAAATTCTATGTTTGGGAATTCTCTTACCCTGTCACTTTGTGTTTTTACTCTGTATAAAGAAAAAACCCATTTACTCACTTCTGAATAAATGGGTTATTATTTTTAGCTAAAAAACGCTAAAAAACGAGTGTCACGCTAATTTAATTTTTGCAAAAAAGTTGTATTAACCTTCGCTTTTATTAGCGTATTGTTTTTGCAATTCCTGTTGAATATTCATACCTACTGGCTGAAATTCTGAGAAGCGTTGGGTAAACTTCGCGCGTCCTTGCGACACCGAACGAAGGCTGGAAGAATACTTGTATAACTCCGCTAAAGGTGCTTTTGCTAGTATTTTTTGATAATGCCCGTCGCCTTCCATTCCTTGGATAATCGCGCGGCGCGTCTGCAAATCGCCCATTACGTCGCCCATTGTCTCATCAGAGCAAAGAATCTCCAAATCGTACATGGGTTCTAGTATCTGCGGTTTCGCGTCTTGGAAAATATTCTTGAAACATTGCGAAGCTGCTATCATAAATGCCATATCATTAGAATCTACGGCATGCATTTTACCATCATAAATACAAACGCGAATATCTTGACACTGCGAACCCGTGAGTGGGCCTTCTTCCATCTTCTGCATGATGCCCTTCTTGATGGCATTGGCATATTTTGCATCTATCGAACCACCTACTATACACCAATAGAAAGCCAATTTTCCACCCCAGGGTAAATCGCTTATCTCCGTATTTCGTACCGTTAAGTCACTCGGATTGGGCATGCCTTCATAGTACGGCTCAATGCGCATATGCACCTCTCCAAACTGCCCAGAGCCACCCGATTGCTTCTTATGCCGATAGCTACCATCCGCCTTCTTTGTTATAGTTTCCCGATATGGGATTCGTGGCTTATTGAATTCCATCGAGACATTATTCACCTTCTCAATACGGTATTTTATAATATCCAAATGCAATTCACCCTGTCCGTGCAAGAGCGTTTGTTTTAGTGTTTTGGATTGCTCTACGATGAGTGTAGGGTCTTCCGTAGAGATTTGGAACAGCGCTTTCATGAGCTTTTCCATATCATTTTTACTCGGTGGATTTACCGCTACGCGTATACGTGATTCAGGGAAGGCGATCGGTTCAATTTGCCGATCAGTTCCTTTTGTGTTGAGTGTTTGGTTAGTAGCTGCATTTTTCAGCTTTACCGTTACACCAATATCGCCTGCGGCAAGTTCCTTTACTCCAGCGCGTTCCTTTCCATTTGCTTCAAATAGCTGATTAAAGCGTTCACTATTTTGATTGCTTGCATTTACGAGTTCATCCCCTTCTTTCAGGATTCCCGAATAGACCTTAAAGTATGACACATTACCTACTCGTGGCTCGGAAAGGGTTTTGAAAATAAACATCGTAGTTGCGCCATCTTTACTACATACCAATTCCTCTCCACCTACAAGCGGCGCAGCAGGACGGTCGGCAGGCGAAGGACAAATATCATTGATGAAACCCATGATACGCCCACTTCCCATATTATCCGTAGCCGAACAGCAAAAAACAGGATAAATTTCGCCATTGGCGAGCGCGATAGTGAGTCCTTGCGCAAGTTCTTCTTCGGTGAGCGTTCCTTCCTCGAAGTATTTTTCCATTAAGCCATCTTCATTCTCTGCTGCTGCTTCCACCAGTGCATTATGCATTTCATCGGCTCTATCCTTTTCCGAGTCAGGAATGGCTTGTTTTTCGGGTTTTCCACCGCCTTCTGGAAAGACGTACATGGTCATTCGTAGGGCATCTATAATTTTATTAAAGCCTTCACCTTGATTAAGCGGATACTGTACAGGTATTACTTTGTTGCCAAAGCGATTTTGTGCCTGTTCGAGCGTCTCTTCAAAATTGGACTTTTCATGGTCTATTTGATTTATCACGAACATGGCTGGGGTGTTGAGTTGTTGGATGTAGTCCCACACCAATTCCGTTCCTACCTCTACCCCACTCTTCGCATTTAGTACGATAAGTGCAGTATCTGCTACTTTCATAGAGGAAGCCACTTCTCCCACAAAATCGTCGTAGCCTGGCGTATCAATAATATTGATTTTGGAGTCTTTCCATTTCGCATTCATTAGGGTACTAAAAATGGAATTTCCACGCTCTTTCTCGATATTGGTGTGGTCAGAGGTAGTGTTTTGGTCTTCGACCGTACCTCGTCGCGTCACCGCATTCGACTCAAAGAGCATTGCTTCGGATAAGGTAGTTTTGCCAGAGCCCGAATGCCCTAACAAAACCACATTTCGGATGTTTTTCGTGTGATAAGTCATTTGTACTGTTTTTTGGTAGATGTGCGTCCCGATAATTATCAGGAGAGATGTGAGACTTGTAAATCATACTAAATCAAACACCACAAATAATACAGCTACCAGTTGATGAAAAGCGAACAGCACTCCAATTAAAATTAAGTGTAATATTTAGGATGTTCCAAAAGTCTCACATCTCAAATCTAATAATTGGATGTTAATTCATAATCAAAAATTAAGTTAGGAATTAATTTTTAATTAACAAAAAAAGATTGGGCAAATAGCAATTTATTCGGTATTTTATTCTAAGTTAATCAATCTGGTAGTATTGAAAATAATGTATTTTGAGAACGATTATATCTAAAAAGTAGATATATGGATTTTTTGGGAAAGTCAATTAGGTAAGTGGAAATCATTGCATCAGCAAAGCCTCAATAATCTGAACCACCAAATCATAAGTAGCGGTATCCGTCAATTCATCAAACTTATCCGCGCTTCGGACACGCCAATCGACAGAACGAATTTGATCAGCGAGAATAAAGCCTGTGGCTTGTGCTTGGTGGCTAGGCAGTGGCACTTCAGTACGGAGCTTCCGCGTTGTGCTTGTAATGGGGCAAATCAGGCACTTCCCAAAGCGATTATAGGCTTGCGGACTCAAGACTAAACAAGGACGGCGTTTTGCAATTTCGCTGCCTGTTTTGGGCTGTAGATTGATGTAAATAATATCGCAGCGGTCGGGGATATAGGTCATATTACCAAGTTTCTTCGTCTAGGAAATCAAGAATTTGTATAGGATGTTGGTTCTCTTCAGTCATGCCTTCTAGAAGGTAGGCGAGGGTGATTTTGGGTTGTAGGGGTTTAAGCAAAATACCTTCTTCTGTTTCTTGTAGCTCAATAGCAGAACCACTTGTCCAGCCATATTTGCGTGTCCACTCTATAGGTATCCGAATGCCTAAACTATTGCCCCACTTATTGATATGTACTGTCATTTGCTGATGTATATACTACAAATATACATTCTTTTTAAGAAAGATG
>JAHDCQ010000426.1 GCA_020629845.1 Saprospiraceae bacterium
TCTAAATTCCGCAAACTCGCCCTGCGGTTTCACCTTCGTTTTACACGCATCTGCTGTCCTAATTTCACGACTCGTACAGTACTTAGTTTTGGCTCAAACAGTACGGCATTTTTAACGAAATTTCAAGCTAGTTTGACTAAAATGAAAAAGGTCAATTAATATGACATAGGACTTTATGCGTAACATCAGTTAGAAAAATATCGAATCAAACGAATTAGACGATTGGCGCGCGAGAATAGAAGGAGATAACGGTATGAGACGATACTCAACAATCAGAAAAAATGAAAAAAATCCTCCGCTTCCTACTCGCACTAATAGCTGTTTTGTCCATCTTCTTTTACATAAAAAAAGACTATGAAAAAGCAGCCCCAACCCTCTATTTCAATGGCAATATCATTACCTTAAATGAGCAAGTTCCCAAAGCAGAAGCCATACTAGTAGCGGATGGGAAGATAGTAGCTATCGGGACAAAGGAAGGGCTAGTAGCATCCAATCAGGCAAAGCAAGTAGATTTAAAAGGGCAGACCGTACTGCCAGGCTTTATTGATGTGCATACGCATTTTGCCTTATCTATGTTTATGTCCGCCATGCACGACCTTTCTGGTTTTAAGCATGAGAATGATAGAAGTGTTTGGCAATATTTTGAAACCGTAGTCGCTAATAGCGCGCCCAATGAATGGTTAGTCTGCAAAGGACTTGACCCGATTCTCGTAAATGATTTACGCACCCCTTCTATTCAATATTTAGATAGCATTGCCCCTCAAAACCCTGTTGTCATTTTTAGTCAAAGTTTGCATAGCTATTGGGCAAACACTAAAGCTTTTGAAAAAGCAGGCATCAGGCTGGAAACCGAAAACCCTTCTACTCATAGTTATTATGAAAAGGATAGTACGGGTAATTTCACAGGCTTAATCGTGGAGCAAGAAGCCTTTAAACCCTTTGTGGAAGTGCTAAAAACGGAGCTACTTACCTCTAAGTTATTAAGCGAATCGGCGGTTGAAGTGATGCGCGCTTATGCCAAAAATGGAAATACGACTATCGTATCTACAGGCTTGACGATTAATGACAGCAAAGCCCTCATTTTAACGCAGCATCTTTCTGATGAACACCCTTCGCTCTTGGGTGGCTTATTAGCAAAAATAGGACAATTACCTACTAGAACGCCTATGCCACGTCACTTTATCTACATGCGGCACGACATGGCGCATTTGCTGCCCAACAATAGAGCGCAGAATGATTTTTATGACATCATCGGTATCAAACATTGGTACGATGGCTCTCCTTATATAGGCACAATGTACATGGATGCGCCCTATTTAGATACGGAATTAACAACCAAGCAATTGAGCATTCCCGCAGGGTCTTCTGGCAAGGCATTGGTGAGTAAAGCCGCTTTGAAAGACTTTATTACCAACTATCATACGCAAGGCTGGCAAGTCGCTATTCATACACAGGGCGACGCTGCTATCAAGGAGGTGATCGAGGTATATGAGGCATTGGATGGCGAACTGGATTTTAGCAAATCGAGGCATCGTTTGGAGCATTGTTTGATGTTGCCTACGTCCGAATTAGAGGCGATGAAGCGACTGAATTTAACACCAAGTTTCCATGTCAATCATTTGTATTATTATGGCGACGCTTTGCACACAGATGTATTAGGTGCAGAACGAACGAGTCAAATACTTCCCATCCATTCTACGATGCAAAAAGGTATTGTAGCAACGCTTCATGCTGACCAACCGATGTTTGAAAGCCAACCTTTTCGACTCATCCAAACAGCAGTAGAACGAAAAACAAAAGCAGGCATGCCGCTCGGAGAAAGGGAAAAAATAGAGCTGTTAGATGCTATTAAAGCACTTACTATACATGCCGCATGGCAAATCAATGTGGAAGATAAATTGGGTTCGTTGGAAAAAGGGAAATACGCTGATTTCATTGTCTTGGATAATAATCCTTTTGAAATGCCTACGGAAGCCTTGCATCAAATAAAATGTACGCAGACCTATATTAATGGGAATAAGGTGTTGTATTAGATGGTTCTCAGACAAACTCCAAATAATGTTTCAACACTAAATCAGGAGCTTCAATCAAGGGGAAATGCCCAATATCTTTCAGTTCGATGACATCAGGATTGGGGATAATTTCTTGGTATCTATCCGCCATCTGTTGGCCTGAAATTGGGTCATATACGCCATTAATCAAACGAACAGGGATAGTAGCTTGCTGAATCGCGCCCACCCAACGCGCTCGGTGGTCTCTGCGCTCCTGCATATAGCGTATGAGGCGATGAAAAATATGCCTACCACCATTACCGCTGATGAGTTTCCAAAATTTATCCAATTCCGCTTCGCTAGGCTGGGTATTTGGCCCGAAAATCTTTTTGAAATTCTGTCCTAATTTTTTCCGACTAAATAATCGTCCCACAATGCCGCCCACAGGACTCATCAGTACTTTTTGAATAAACAAAGGCTGATGCGTCTCCGGAAACAAGCCGCCATTCAAAAAACAAAGCGATGCTATAACTACGCCATTTTCTCCCTTGTGTATGCGCTCATTGAAACGTGCCAATAATTCCTGCGCGACCGTATCGCCATAATCATGACTTAAAATTTTGATGGTTTTGATGTGCTTCGCTGCTAGGAGCTGTTCTATCAAATCGGCTTGGTCGAGGATGCTATATGGATAGCCTCTGGGCTTGTCCGAAAAACCAAAACCTAACATATCGAGGGTTAATACACGGTACTGTGCGGTGAGGGTATCCCACATTTGCCACCAATCCCAAGAAGCAGTCGGGAAGCCATGAATGAGCAGCATATCTTCGCCCTGACCTTCATCAATGGTAAAAACTTGATGCGATTTATAGTCGAAGTACTCGCCCTTATTTTCCCAAGTCGCTAATTCCATGTGAGATGTTTAGTTATTTAGAAGAGAGAAGAGAGACCATTCGCTTTGCTCATTGAGAGAAGAGAGATTAGCACACAAAAAATGAAAGTCAAGCTTTACAGTCTCTCTTCTCTCCTCTAGTAATTTCACTACAAAACCAAAGCAGGCTCTGGTGCTTCGATGTCCATAAAATCAGGCTGATCATGCACTACATCCTGCCACATGGGTTGGAAACTGAAATAGCCCGCCAATGGAAAACCAACCTCATAGTTGCGCGTGTGTAAGGCTACTTCATGTTTAATTTTGATGGGTTCTTTGCCTGTAGCTTCTGCTAAAAGTTGCGATTGGCAGGTACGCTCCATCGTTACGAACCAAAAGATACATTCCTCGATACTATGCCCGACGGTAAGCAAGCCATGATTTTGAAGAATCACCGCTTTCATATCGCCTAGTGCTTTACCAATACGGTCGCCTTCGCTGAGGTCTTCCACTACGCCCGTGTAGTCATTGAACAAGCCATGATCTTCGTAAAAAATGCAAGAATCCTGCGTCAAAGCGTCGAGTTTCCTACCCATAGCCGACCAAGTTTTGCCATACACGGTATGCGAATGCGCGGCAGCAATCACATCAGGACGTGCCTTATGGATAGCAGCATGAATGGCAAAAGCGGCTTTGTTGAGCATTTTGTGTTTGCCTGCTACAATTTCGCCTTCTTCATTCACTAGAATGAGGTCAGACATTTTTATACGACGAAAAGACACCCCAAATGGATTTACCCAAAAACAATCCGTGTGTTCAGGGTCGCGGCAGGTGATGTGTCCCGCTACGCCTTCTGAGAAACCAAACTTCCCAAAAATGCGATACGCCCCTGCTAGTACTTTCTTTAGGTAATGTCGCTTTTGTTCTACAGTATCAAACTTTGGATACGATAGCATTTTTTCAATGCCCGGAGGATTCATTACAGCCATATTGATAAAGTTTTATTTGTAAAGTTGATAA
>JAHDCQ010000427.1 GCA_020629845.1 Saprospiraceae bacterium
TCACATCTAATTTATCAAAACGAAGTCTGCACAGGCAAAGTCACCTGCACCTCCGTACCTGCAATTTCGCCTTTTGTATTCAAAATATCCGAATATTTCAAGACTTCATATTCGCGTTCCCCGCGCTGGGCAAGCAGGCGTTCGCGCGTTACCTCTACGGCTACCGATTGGTGTCCAGGCTTACGCTCGGCTTTTAGTTTGGCTGCTTTTTCACGTCCTACACCATTATCTTTTATCGTGCAGGTCAGCAAATCATCGCGCAGCGCGAAATGTACTAAAATTTGCCCTGGATACTTCAAATGCGAAATGCCATGCACCACTGCATTTTCCAAAAATGGTTGCAACAGCATCGGCGGTAACTCGATTTCCTCTGCATCAATATGCTTATCCAGCGTAATATGAAAATCAAAAGGCTGTCGCTGACAAAATTGCTCTATTTTTAGGTATTCTTCTAGGGTTTCGACTTCTGTTTGTAGAGAAATCGTGGGCTTGCGCGAATTATTCAAAATATTCCGCATTAGCTTCGCAAAGGAGTTAATTTGGTCGCGCGCGCGGCTATAATTTTGATCCGTAACTAAAGAGCGAATCCCCGTCAAAGCATTGAAAATAAAATGCGGATTCATCTGCAATTGCGCCGCTTTTTGTTCCAATTGGAGCAGTTTATTTTGCATTTCCAATTCTGCTCGTCGCGCTCGTTCGCGTCGCTTAATACGTCGAATGAGTAGCCAAGTAAATAAGCCTATTAATGCTAAACTCCCGAAGAAGACGCTTCCTTGAAACCAGCTTTCTTGCCAAAAAGGAGTAGCAATCATAAAAGGCGCGCTCAAAGCTTCACTCCAAGCACAAGTACCAACGGCTGCTTGCACCGCAAAACGATATTCCCCAGGTGGCAAATTCGCATAATTCACCGATTGTGTAGCCGAAGCAGGCGACCATTGAGCATCCGCGCCTTCCAGTTTCCAACGATAGCGAATCGCTTCAGGCTGCATTTGCGAAACCGCTTTAAATCCAAAGCTCAAATGATTTTGACGGTGCGGCAATTCCAAGCCTTTTTCGATGCCGCCCGCTTGTCGCTGATACGCTGCCCAAGCCGTTTCACGCAAAGGTTTGTAGAATAATTCCGTGTCTGTAAAATACAGTTTTGGTACGACGCAATTGCTTTGGTCTTCGCCATGCGTGTAGTGCGTGAGTCCGTCCATCGTACCAAACCAAATGTCGCCTTTTGGGTCGAGTGTAGCGGCTTCATGGCAAGTTTCGATGCCTAAAAAACCTTCATCTCTACCGTAGTGTCGGACTTGCGAAACTTGGCCCAAACTATCTACGCTGATTTTATCCACGCCATTTTCGCTACCTGCCCATAGGTTGCCTTCGCGGTCAGAAATGAGCAAGTAGATATTTTGCGAAGCCATCGGTTGAATATCGGAGAGCTTGCTAAACTCTGTATCGGTCTCGCCCCAATCCGCAAAATGTACCCCATCGCCTTTTGTACCAACCCAGACTCTACGAAAACCATTGAATGCCAACGAACGAACTGGGATGCTCGGAATACCATTGTCGCTATTGAAGACACGCTTTACTTTTCCTTCTTCAAAAAAGCCAATGTCGCCTTTGATAGTACCAAACCAAATCCGTCCTTCTTTGCCAATTTGTAGCGCAGTAATACGGCGCGTCGGTAAGCCTTCTTCCGTGCCGTAAGTCGTAATTTCATAATCCCGAAAGCCTGAACGGGTGAGCTTGAAAATACCATGACTGTAAGTTGCGCCCCAAGTGTTGCCTTCGCGGTCGGTGAGGAGTTTCACTATCCAATCGGAGGGCAAGCCATCCGCGCTTGTGATATGATGAAAACCTGTGCTATCTAGCACCGCTACGCCCTTACCTTCTGTGCCTATCCAGATATTTTGTAGGCTATCTTTGCAAAGTGTTTTACATTTTACGCCCCTAAAAAAAGCATCGCGCAAAGGACGATGAAAGCCATCTGCGCTCAATTTTTGGATGCCTTTATTGGAGGTAGCCGACCAAATATTACCCATACTATCCACCAAAACGGAATAAACCCGACTGCCTGCCAAGCCATCTTTTTCGGTGAAATGCCGAAAATTTTGCTGCAATAAACAGCTAATTCCACCGCCCGAAGTCGTGAGCCACAAGCGATTTTGATGGTCGCTAAGAATAGTGCGAATATGATTGTGTGGCAAACCCTGCGCTTCCGAAATGACGGTAATTTTATCCTTAATCGGATTGATACGCACCAAGCCCCGATACTGCGTACCAACAAGTATGCTTTGCACATTTTCATAACGAATCGTGCGCACTAGAGAGAGTGCCGAAGATTCGATACGCTCCACTTCATCGCGCTTGCGAGGGTCAAGGACAAGTACGCCACTATCCGAAGCGGCCAGCCAAAGTCGTCCGCGTGGGTCTTCCATAATGTCAAACACAGGCGCGCCTTCCCAGTAGCGGTCTGCGCCTTCGGTGATATTCCAAAGCCCATCTTCTGCCCCTAGCCAAACTTGATTTTTGGTGCTGTAAAAACAATAAGAAGGCGTATAATCCAGCACATCGCTGATACGCCATTGTTGCAAGGCAATGCTATCCAAAGGCGTGGCATAAATGCCTTTATTGGTGGCTAATAGTAGGCGTTTATCAGGATGTTGCGCGATGGCATTGACTTGTTTATCAAAGTCAGGAATCGTCTGAAATTGCTGTCCATCGTAGCGGCAAAGTCCTTTGTTTGTGCCAATCCAAAGCACATAATCACGCTCCTGATAGATGGCATGAATGAAGTTGGACGGCAAGCCATCGGCAGTCGTAAAGGTTTCAAAATTTTGCCCATCAAAACGTGCCAAACCACCGCCCTGCGTCCCAAACCACAAATAACCGCGACTATCACTTAATGCACACCACACTTGCGACTGTGGGAGTCCATCCGCGAGTCCGAAATTGCGGAAGTTGTAGGGTTGTGCGTTGCTGCTGAAACTTAGCAGGATGCTTGCGAGTAGGGCGAGGATGTGGGTAGGGCGTGGGTGCATGTTTTGAAATTATTTTTGCTTTAGTCGTCTCTCTCTAAGAGAAATAGTGTGTTCAAATGTTTCAAGTTTCTTTTTAAGAAATGGATATTTTTCAATATTAAAACTATCAATTATTTCTCTTCCTTGCTTAACATTTTCTAGGAGATATTCGGCATTATTATACATATACATCTAGTATATACAGTTTCATCCAAAATACTAATTCAGTGTCAGGATACTCTCTTAACAAATAAGTAGCGTCATCAATATGCTTAGGAAACATATTATGGCTAGTAATGAAGGCGGGGTGAGATTTTTTAAGTAGATATTTGACAATTTTTTTGTTTTGTCGTTTTGATGTAGGAATAGTAAATTGACATATATCCGAAATAGCTAATACTTCCGATTTTAGACTAAAAAAGCGAATTTGAAGTTCGTAAGTTTCACCTTCTTCAAAAAGCCAACTTACTTCGTCTTCTCTTTGCATAGGCAACTTTTGGGTAGCCAAGGTTGTACTTCTAAGTATTCTGTAATAGGATATTCATTGTATCTATCATAACCATGTAAAATATCTGAACCTGTAACTACTATTTCTCTTGAAATGATATTTATCCATTCTTGCTCTCCCTTTTTTCTAATCATTACTTGATTATAAGATTGATTGGCATAGTTAAAATCTGAAAGTCGACCTACTGTAAATTTAATGATAATGGGTTCTATATACGCTACAGGATTTCTAGTTATTTTAACTTGAACTAATGGTTTATCCTCACTATTACTTTGTGCTACTCCAATAGCTGTAATAAAACAAAGCAGCAGTAAGGGATTTTGTAAAAAATAACCTACCACTAGGATTAAATACTAATCAGGACA
>JAHDCQ010000428.1 GCA_020629845.1 Saprospiraceae bacterium
TTTCGCCTAGAGCATTTGAGACCGCAGCCAATGAGACAGGCGCAGTAGTGCTAGATGTGCGTCATCAATCCGATTTTGCAAAAGGACATATACCGCGCTCCATCTTTATTGGCTTGAAAGGCAGCTTTGCGCCCTGGGTAGGTGCATTGATAAAAGATATTGAACAGCCCATTCTGCTGGTAGTAGAAGAGGAAAAAGTACAGGAAGCCGTTACGCGCTTATCGAGAGTAGGCTTTGATAATGTCATTGGCTATTTAAAAGGCGGTTTTGAGGCATGGCAACAATCGGGCAAGGAAGTAGATACTGTCAAGTCTATTGCTGCACAGCAATTGGCGCAAGTACTTTCCAACAAAGCCGACGCGCCAGTAGTAGATGTAAGAAAAGAGTCAGAATATCTATCCGAGCGGATTAAATCGGCTGAAAGTTACCCGCTTTCGGCATTGAATGAACATTTGGCAAGCCTACCGAAAGAGGAAACCTTCTATGTGCATTGTGCAGGCGGCTATCGTTCCATGATTGCCTGTTCTATATTGAAATCAAGAGGGTTTCATAATTTGGTAGATATAGACGGTGGTTTCAAAGCCATCAAAGCGACTAGCATCGCTGTGACGGACTATGTCTGCCCGACTACGTTGTAAAAAGTCCAATTTATCCGCCAATTTCCCATTGGCGGATAAATTTTGCTCTTATCTATTGTCTACTTCCATAAATACAATGAGTGAATAATTCTAACTTTATTCACACATTGATTCATTCACAATTCACTCATTGAGTATTTACCTACTTCCTAAGCAAACACCTTTCGCATAGCGACTTCCCAAGCCTGCATATCTTCCATGGTACTCGTACTGACCCGACACCACTCGTCCAAAGGAGGGAAGGGGCGACCTACCAGTACATTTCGCTCCTGCATCTGATTGGCAAACGTACGGATGTCTCGGCCTGTTTTGTAGAAAACAAAGTTGGTATGCGAAGGTACATATTCCAAGCCCAAATCCTCGCACACACCATAGATGTGTTGTCGGGCTTTGGCATTCATTTTAAGACTATACTCGTAAAATTCTTGGTCATCTAGTGCAGCAGCAGCACCATATACACCCATCATATTGACATAGCTCATCACTTTGGGTTTCAAGCGTTGAATAATGTCGGGGCGCGCTATAAGGTAGCCTACGCGCACGCCTGCAAGCCCGTATACCTTAGAAAAAGTTCTGGACACAATGACATTCCAACCTTCTTTTACCAAGTGTACCATCGAGGGGTAGGTCTTGTCCGTCACGTAATCATAATAGGCTTCATCCGAGAATACCATCGTGCGTTTGCAAGCGGCTGCACAAAAGGCTTTGACTTTATCGCCTTCCAAAAGCGTACCAGTAGGATTATTCGGATTGCACAAGAAAATGAGTTTGGTATTGGTATTGATGCGTTTTTCAATCTCCTCTAAATCATATTTCAAATCTTTATCCAGCGGCACTTGATTGATGTACGCGCCTATTTCTTCGGCATAGGACAATAAGGCACGATAGGTGGGTAAGCCTGCAATGATTTCGCCGCCATGCAAGCCATAGGTCAGCCCAACGACCCGCAAGCCTTCATTGGAGCCAGAAGTCAGTAGAATATGATCGCTACTAACGCCATGCTTGGCTGCCAATTTTTCTAACAAAACTTTATAATGCCGCACGGGATAGCGGAAGCTAATATCCATCGCATTTTTCATGGCTTCTTTCGTCTGTAAGGAAGGGGCAAAAGGGTTTTCATTGGAGGTCAATCGGACAGGTGTGCCGAGCGGTCTTGGCTTAGCTTCAAACATTGGAGTAGCCGCTTTTGCCATCGGACTACTAGCAAGAGCGACTCCCGTTAAACTCATTGCTTTCAACCACTGTCTTCTATTGAAATGCTTCATATTGCTTGTTTTTATTTGCTTTTGAAATTAAAGAAAAAACCGAATCTTGTTTTTTAGAAGAAGTGTATTTTATGCAAATATACGTTCATTTTGTGCTTTGCCAAAATGTGTCGTGGGGGTGGAAGGTCAGCGTAATCCCAGTACTATAGTTTTGTTTATTTTCAATCATAATTTCCCAAATAGAATCTGTAATAATATTCCGAATTCTCAAAAATCAAACAATATTGGTCCCAAGAAACGTTAAGCTCTTTCAGCGGAAGTTTACATACTTTAACTTCTTCTTCAATGAAAATAGATTCTATTGCTAGTATGATTCTGTGAGTAGATTGCCTTAGACAGGCTCTTTCATGTTCGCTATCCTCTTGCAAACTATTTTTTTGAATGTATTCACCAAAATCTGACTTCATTGTTAAATACGAATATAAATTTTCCTCTAAATCTAGTTTCCAATTTTCAATCTCATTTAAATAAGTAACATCCTTAGCAGTTTGGTGATAGCGATTATATGATATATTCGCGAGCGTTAAGAGGTCAATATTATCTCTGTTATGCTTGTCAAATCTAAAATGAAATAGCATATTGGCACATTCCGCAAAGAAATTACAAACAGCCAGAAATAATGCACTCATTTCTGCTTGAACATAGAAGATTTTTGAAGTATCGTAAAAAGCTATTTGTCTAAACTCTTCGCTGACTTCTATGCCCACAGACACTAGTTTTCTTGTAAATTCGGTAATTGCCCAACATCTATTTTCAAGCAAGTCATTGAGAAAATATTCATTATCTGATTGAAATAAATTAAGTAGTAAAGGTGGTATTTCAGACTCTATTTCTGTAACACTAAACTCAGGTGTTATAGGCGCATGAAAAATCGACTCGCTATCTAAGATTGTACTCTTTTTATCATTTACAAAAAGAATGACAGGATATTTATCATCATTCAATATTGTATAAGATTGGGGGCCATTTACATTGGTTAATACCACATATTCTTTACCTTTTTTGATTTTTCGGTTTTTAAGGTCTTTGTCGAATATTATTTTCATCTTTTTATTCCATTTTCTGAGAATGTTTAGTTTGCACTCATTCCCCGCCCCTCAAAAAACTCGGATTCCAAAGCAACAGCCCCAACATCACAACCATAAACACCGCTCCACCTATATCATAAGTATCGGCAAGCAGATGATTAGTGATGGAGACCAACATAAAAAGCAAAAAGAGTCCTGCTACGTATTTTCTGAATGTAGGCAGCCAAATAAGAATGCCAGCAGTCATTTGTAAAGCACCAGCAAATTTCCAAACATTTGGCGAAATACTATCCATCAAAGAGCAGGAAGGCCCTAGAAAGCCTAGAAATTTATCTGCCCCAATCACTAAGAAAAACAAGCTGCAAAGCGCAACAATTATAGTCGATGTATTCATATTTACGATAGTTTTTAGTTCTTCATATGCTCCATAAATCGCCTCCATAGATTATTTCTCGTTGTCTATGGATGACTTGCGACCAGGAGTAAGATTTTAGTGGATGATGAAAGTTGCGATAAGCCAATTCCATTTGTCTGGCAGCCTCATGGGGTGGCACTCTTCCTGCTGCTGTACCGAGTCCAGGGCAAGCTACCGTTTTGATTTTTCGCCCCTTGCTTTTGTTATGATTGGCGACTGCTCTTAGCATGGCAAATTTCGCTAAATAAACATGATCCGTTCTTGTGATTTTGAGTGGTACTCTCATGGTAGGCGTGTGTGCTAAAAAAGGATGTTTTTCATGTCCAGTCTCCACTATCATGGACGTACCAACGGGCTGTTCGCCATAAAACTCCAAGCTGATTTTCTTTCTGACCTTTATGGGTAATGCTGGCCCGAAGAAACGTGCAATAGCCAAATCCACGCCACCATCCATTATGCCAAACGAATTGGCAGCACTCACCATACAGTCAAAGGACGCTATGTTTTCAAAGTAATCATTTTTGACTTCCACCTT
>JAHDCQ010000048.1 GCA_020629845.1 Saprospiraceae bacterium
TGGGCTATGAGGCTGACTTAGGTAGCATAGAAATAGGCAAAACACCAGGCTTGAACTTGCTAAATATCGGCAAAGAAGCCTGTTTCTCTAAGCAAACGACTGTAAAACGAATTGCATAAAAATAAAATAATAAAATGTTCATTGTTCCCTCTGTAAAAATCTACTGGTTTAGGATTGATAAGCGCGAAGCGATTGTTAAGCCCAAATAAAGTAAGTTGGCTTAACAATCGCTCCTGCGTCGCGCTTATCAATCCAGCTCCTCAAAACTGCTTAAGCAGCTAGAGATTCACAGAAGGATATTTTTATTGAACTCATATATTAACATGGATTTTAGTAGCTTTTTAAATTTTGAGTTAGTTCGTCTCGGCAATTATGTATTGACGACTTATAATTTGCTACTTGCCATAGCTGCAAGCGCGATTTGGGTATTGGTGGCATGGGTGTTGACGCGCTATATCCTGCCCCGCGCCTATGCCGCACAGGAAGCCCCGGAAGCAAGCCGCCGAAAAATCAATCGCCTTGTTTGGTCAATGATTATTATTGTTGGCATCATTATTTTGATACAAAGTCTAGGACTCGATTTTAAAATATACGATGCCGAACAAGAACAGTTTTCGCTCTATGTCCGCACCATTTTTCAGGGGATTTTGATTTTTCAAGCGGCTCGGCTCGCCGATTGGTTGATTTATCGCTATGTCCTTGAACGTTTTCAAGGGCAAAACAAAAAAACGTGGCGCGATAAAGTAACTACCCCACGCAAGAAAGTCCGCCCCGAAGAGCAACGTGCAGGGCGTATGATTCAGTCCATCGTCTATGTATTTGCCGCTTTTTTCCTCATTCAGCTCTTTGGACTAGATGAACAACTCCCCTACTATCCCATTGATGAAAATCGGCGCATTGTCGTATCGAATATCGTGCTGGTTATTATAGCCTTATTATTTGCCCGTCTGATTGCATGGCTATTCATTCAGTTCGTGCTACGCAATTATTACCGCCTCAATCGGGTAGATTCAGGTTCGCAATATGCTATCAATCAGTTGGTGCGTTACTTCATCTTTTTCCTTGCACTGCTGATTGCCATTCAAAATCTCTCCATCGAATTGACGGTACTTTGGGGAAGTATCGCAGCACTCTTGGTAGGTTTGGGACTCGGATTACAAACGACTTTTAATGATTGGGTGTCGGGCATCATACTCCTTTTTGAAGGCGCGGTAGAAGTCGGTGATATTATCCAATTGGACGGAAAAACGATTGGTACTATCCGTAAAATTGGGGTTCGCACCTCACGAGTAGAAACGCTAGAAAATGTAACAATTATCGTCCCGAACTCGCAACTTACTAATGATCGAGTTATCAATTGGAGTCATTACGACAATAAAATCCGCTTTGTGGTGCAGCTTGGTGTTGCCTACGGTTCAGATACGAAATTGGTCAAAAAACTACTCTTAGATGCTGCCCGCGAAAACGAGTTTGTCCTCACCTACCCTAGTTCCTTTGTGCGTTTTGTGAATTTCGGCGATTCTGCGCTGGATTTTCAATTGCATATTTGGGCGCAAGATTTTCTTCATATTGAAGATATAAAAAGTGACTTACGCTTTGCGATTGATGAAAAATTCCGCGCACACAATATTAGCATTCCATTCCCGCAGATGGACGTGTGGGTAAAATCGGAGAAGTCCGAGCAAAATAATTTGCCACCAATACCTTAACTTTACCAAAAATTCAAACAAATATAAACCATGCCCAGAAGTATCGTAGTGCTTATAATTAGCCTATTCACACTCCATGCCACAGCTCAAAACAGCATTATTTATGTCAATGCCACAGCAACAGGCTTGAACAATGGCTCTAGTTGGCAAGATGCTTATACGGACTTACAAACTGCTTTGCAAACTGCTGCCCAAGGAGATAGTGTATGGGTAACAAAACACTTATATTATCCTACTACTACTGCTGATAGGAATATTTCTTTTGAGATACCAAATGGCATAGACCTAATCGGTGGATTCATAGGCAATGAAAGCGATATTCATCAACGTCCAGATTCTTCTTGGACTACGCTAAGTGGAAATATCGCTGATACAGCACTTCGTACAGACAACACCAATAATGTACTTTATATTGATGCCCTGCAGGATATGACCACTATTGACGGCTTTATCATTCGAGATGGCTATTCCTTAGGGACATTTGCTGATCCTCGAAGGGGACGTGTGGGCAATGGTGCTGGCGTATATGTGTTTGCTAGAGAAGGAGGAGGCTGCCTACATATCAACAATTGTCAATTTATTGATAATCAAGCTTCGCTTAGTGGTGGAGCAGTTTATGTAAGTAATATTGGAAGAGATTGTGAAGGAACAGCTATTCGAGTCACCAATTCAACTTTTGAAAATAATCAAACTACTTATTTAGAAGGCGGAGCCATATCGCTTGATGAAAGAGGGAATAATCATTATTCTTCTTTCATTACTGATTGTCAGTTTAAAGCAAATAAAGCAGGTTCAGTTGGAGGAGCCATACATCTCTATGATAATCATAATTGTGGAGAATTTTCTATATCTAATTGTGATTTTATTGAAAATGAAGCAGGTTCAGGAGGAGCTATTAGTCATATAGATCGGCATTTTACTGGAGGTATTCAAATTCAGCATTGCATATTTAAAGGTAATGGTGCAGGAGGATTAGGAGGAGCTATCTTTCATATGGGAGAAGATACTACTCAAACTACCTTTATTAACGATTGTCAATTTATTGAAAATACCAGTAATGAAGCAGGTGGTGCAATAGCTTTTGAAAGTGGGGTTATTCAAGTAGGAGGTAGAGCCATTCCCGCCGTCCATCATTACTTCAAAAACAATGTCTTCATAGCCAATAGTAGTGGTGGTGGTAGTGCTATGCTTACTGAAACAATTACGACTACTTTTGCCAATTGTATTTTTGCTAAAAATAAGGCTACAGAAGGAGGAACTGTAAAATTATCAACCAATCTTATTGGTACGGCTCACCCTCATGAATTGTCTCACTGTCTATTTCTAAACAATAATGCCTCTACTTGGGGCGGTGCCGTAGAAATTAGAGCAAATGGTATTCCTACCAAGTTTTCTAATTGTATTTTTAATAATAATACTGCCAATATTTATCCTATGGTCGCGCCTTTCAATGCACGGCTACATTTTGAATCTTGTCTTTTTCAAGATATTGATAGCTGTGCAGATATACCTTATGTAGAACCTTATGCCTTTAGTTGTGAGGATATTAACAACCTTTTTCGGGAAGACCCGCTATTTATAGACCCCACCAATCACGATTATCGGCTTGATTTTTGCTCGCCTGCCGTCAATAGAGGAAGTGAAGATGGTATTTCCACCAGTGATTTCGATGGAAATCCACGAATAGTCGATAATAAGCCAGATATTGGTCCTTATGAAATACAAGCCTTCCCCGATATTGAAATCATAAATTATACTGTTGAGCCAAGTTGCGCTAGTCAAGCTACTGGACGTATATCTTTTGAATTAGCGAACCATTGCCCACCGCTGCACTACCGTTGGTCAAGAGATGTTTATGCTGGTGCTGGTACTATGGGCTTGCGCCCTGGACTTCATCGCTACAATATTACTAATTTTTGGAATGCTGGAAAGGTAGAAATTGACATTGAAGTTCCAGGTTATGACTCTCTTCGAGCAGACTTTGATATTCTGCCTGCTTCTGGTATAGATGCGGCAGATGGGGCAGTAGTTGTCCATGATGTATGGGGTGGTATGCCACCTTATCAAGTAGACGTAATTATAGGAAGTAGAGTTTTTCCTGCAGATAGTTTAAGTGCAGGTAATTATTTCTTACAAATAAAGGATAGTGTGGGTTGTAGAGAATGGTTCAGACTTAGTATTCCTGTTGTTACGGATACAGAAGAATACCAACAGACTAAATCCATCAAACTCTTTCCAAATCCCATAAGCAATGAAGGACAAGTGCAATTATACATTCCTAATACTACATTTCCACAACTTCCCATTCGTATTTTTGACACCCAAGGATGCCTGATAAAGCAAGAGATAATAGCTCGAACCAATGGTCGATATTGGCGATTTATTCCTCCTAAAGTAGCAGGACTTTACTTTGTAGAGCTACAATTAGGAGAACGGGTAGAAGTTTTGAAATTGGTGAAGCAGTAAAAGCTGCTATTTCACCACCCAAACCGTAGCCACTCTACGTTCCTTAATAGTCGCTGCATCTACAAGGTATTTTTGGATATTTTTATCTTCCACATTATACACATCATTGATAAGGTAGCGACTCAGCAACAAGCCATTTGTGCCAATAACGGCTGTCCAACGTTTTGTAGATTCTAGGATTTCAATTTGTGGAATTTCTGGATTTGGAATTTGGGCATAAATCGGACTGATTTGAGTAAATACATGTCCATTCAAAATGCTGATAAAGTCCGCATCTACCCAATGCTCTAAGTCAGATTGTTTGTCTTCGTCAAAGTCCAAATGCCATCCGACGCGCACATCATGTCCTACCTGTATTTTTTGAATCAATTGCTCAATAGAGCCTTCGGTAATATTGCCATCGAAATCAGTTTTTAGGACAATTTTCTGTGCCTGCATGGAAGCGCAAAAGCTAATCAGCAGGAAAGCGAGTACATATCTAGTCATAAGGTTTGTATTTCAAGGATAGATGTATGAAAGACAGGATTTGACGTATCAAATAGCATATTTTTCTAGCAAACTTGCCATTTGCTGCTGCATATTGAGCGCGACTGCACGGGATTTTTGAGCAAAATCGTCATCATTGCCCGCATAAATGATTCCTCTGGAAGAATTGACCAATAAACCACACTCGCTATTCATGCCATAGCGCGAAACGGCTGCTAAATCGCCCCCCTGCGCGCCTACACCTGGCACTAAAAAGAAATGATTTGGCACTATTTTCCGAATAGCTTGAAACTGTTCAGGATGTGTCGCGCCTATGACGAACATTAGATTTTCAGGCGTTCCCCAAATAGCGGCGGTTTGGAATACTTGCTCGTACAGTGCTTGCCCATTCGACTCTAAAAATTGAAAATCTTGGCTGCCTTTATTGGAGGTTAAGGCTAATAAAATCACCCATTTTTCTTCAAACTCTAGAAAAGGCTGCACACTATCTGCGCCCATATAAGGCGCGACTGTGATGGAATCGAACTTCATTTGCTCAAAGAAAGCAGCGGCATATCGTTTGGAGGTATTACCAATATCGCCACGCTTGGCATCTGCTATCGTAAAGTGCGAATCGGGAATATAATCCAATGTTTTTTGAAGCGATTGCCAACCTTGTATGCCTAATGATTCGTAGAAGGCTAAATTCGGCTTATAGGCAACGCATAAGTCATGCGTAGCATCTATGATTTGCTTATTAAATTCAAAAACAGGATCATCCAACTCTAAGATATGCGGTGGGAAACGACTCAAATCAGGGTCAAGTCCCACACATAAATAAGATTGTTTTGCCCGAATCTGTGCTACTAAATCGGCTCTTTTCATTGCTTACTTTATGCCATTTACGGCTTCTACGCCTGCTATTTCTGGCAATTTATTTTTAATCGCTTGCTCAATACCTGCACGCATCGTCATCGTGGACATAGAACAACCTTCGCAATTCCCTAACCACTTGATTTGCACCACATTGTCTTCCGTCACATCTACTACTTCTACGTTTCCGCCATCTACCTTCAGGTGTGGTCGTACATTGTCTAAAGCCGCGTCTATTTGGGCGATTAATTTCGTTTTATCTTCTACTAGCATAGTTTGTAAATTGGTTATTTAGTGATTTAGCAAATAAACTAAATACACTAAATTTCGACTTAAGGGAACAGGCAAAAAATAATCTACCCATTCTGACTTGTTCTTTTTCACGCTAAAAGCACTTAAAAAATGAACCGTAGCCCTGCTATGCTTAATTTTTGAAGCACTTTTAGTGTAAAAAATTACGTCGCCATAACGGGTAGCTTATTTCTTGCCTGCTCCCTAACTATTCATCTGCACCTGTTGTGTCGGTGCTAAATATTCATTTCTTATTGCCAATTGGCGCAAGGTATTTTTAGCTACTTTCATAAATGCCTCAGCACTTGCACCACCACGCGCTACAATCGGTTCGCCTTCGTCGCCTGCTTCTCGGACTGCTTGCACGAGTGGAATTTGTCCTAGTAGCATAGATTTGCTACGTTTTGCCATTTCCTTTCCGCCACCTTGCCCAAAAATGTAGTACTTATTATTCGGCAATTCAGCAGGCGTGAACCATGCCATATTTTCTACTACGCCCAATATTGGAATATTGATATTGGGCAGCAAAAACATATTCATTGCTTTCACCGCGTCGGCAATAGCTACTTGTTGTGGCGTGGTCACTAGCACTGCGCCTGTAACAGGAACAGTTTGCACCAAAGTAAGTTGAACATCGCCCGTACCAGGCGGTAAATCTACGATAAGATAATCGAGGGGCGGCCAAATAACATCGTTGAGAAATTGCTTAATAATACCGCCTAAACGCGGCCCACGCAAGACTACTGCCTGTTCAGGTTCTACAATAAAACCTACTGACATCACATGAATGCCATGTGCTTCGATAGGTAACATCTTGGGTTGGTCATACACTTTCTGCACTTGCGGACGGCGACCTTGCAAGCCCAACATGGTCGGAATGGAAGGCCCATATACGTCAGCATCTATCAATCCAACTGTTGCACCAAGTTGTTGAAGACTTAAAGCCAAATTGGTAGAAACCGTTGATTTACCAACACCTCCCTTACCCGAAGCTACGGCTATGATATTCTTGATATGTGGTGCATTTCCTTGTAGTGGCGAAGCTGAATTTGCTCGTACCATGAGGTGAATGTTCACTTCTGCATGGGGGTAAATATTTTTAATAAATTGGATACAAGCAAAATTCAAATCCGTTTTGTTCGGCATATTTAACGAAGGCAGCGCAAGGGTGAAATTGACATTATTCCCATCAATTTGCACATCTTGCACCATTTGCATCCGCACAATATCTTGTCCTGAATTGGGATCTTTTACTTTTGAAAGGGCTTGTAAAACTTTGGATTGTTCTATTTGCATATGTAAGACTCTAGATGTGAGACCTGTCTGCCGACAGGCAAGATGTGAGATGTGAGACTTTTCGTATCTATTCATCTTTACATCCTCGCTACTACAATTTCGTGCAAAAGTAAAACAATTCAACACATTACATACAAAAAGCCCACACAAAGATACACTCTGTGCAGGCTATCAAACATAGTTCTAAGATTTCAGAAAATCTTTTCTGATCTATTGTTTAACTATTAGTTTAGCATATTGCCAAGCGTCACCAGATACTATAATAGTATAAGTGCCAGCATACAAATCGCTTATATCTATTGCTTGAAGTCCATCAGCGGATTGTTGGTATTCGCGTACTAAACGCCCTGACCAATCGTACACGCTTATGGTGTGTTCTTCATCTATAAGTGTATTCGATAATTGATATTCTATTAGGGTATTAGCAGGGTTTGGAAAAACGTGTAAGTCTGTACTCTTTGTAAGCATTTGTGCAACCACTATCTTTGAATAGTCATAAGCACCATCGCTATCTATCTGCTTGAGGCGATAATAGTTCGTAGTGTTTAGTGGATTTTCATCTGAGTACTTATAGCGTTGCGTCTCTATAGTTGTACCCGCGCCTTTCACAAAATCAAGTATTTCCCAGTTTTGTCCATCTTTGCTACGTTCTACTTGGAAGCCTTCATTATTCAATTCTGAAGCTGTTTCCCACTTCAACAATACTGTATTTCCTTGAACTTCTGCGGTAAAATTAGTCAGTTCCACAGGCAACACATCTAGACAGTTTATCGTGATAGCACCGTCAGAACCTGTCCCTGCCCCTTGTCCACCACTATCAAAAAAATCAACCTGTTTTAAGGCTAAATCGCAGCCCATACCAGATAAATCATTAATGTAAGAAGCACCTCCTTGAGAGCGATAAACCCTACCTGTGCTATTGTCAGCAGGGTCAAATCCATCGTCATAAGCACCACCATTACCACCATAGTAACCTCCTCCGCCACCACCTGCATCTTCGTCGTCTGAATCAGGATCCATATCATTCCCTTGATTAGCAGGGCCACCACCGCCACCGCCACCAAAGCCAGCACCACCATTTGCACCAAGTTCACCAACGCCACCCAGACTAACGCCTGCAAAAGTAGCTGCCATACCTCCAGTTACAGTAGAAGAAGCATTTTCGCCAGCAAAACCAAAACCACCACCGCCAGCACCACCTAAGCTAGTATCTCCTAAACCCGCAGCAGCTTGTGCCGCTCCTGTTGGTGGAGGGTCACTAGGAAATACTTGAGGGTCAGCCAGCAAATCTGTCGTACCAGATGTAAGAGTAAAACCTCCATTTGATACGGCATGAGCACCGGCACCGCCTGCGCCGACTATCAGTAAGACTTCGTTGCCATTTATAGTGCCATCAGGGTCATAGAAAACGCCACTACCGCCACCACCACCTGCGAAAGTCTCATCAGAAGAGGTCACACCAACTTGTCCTGTGATATATACTAATCGTCCAGTAGCTGGCACAGTAAAAATAGCTCTTGGACCTTCGCCTTCTCCTCCAGTAGAAGAAAAGACTGTATTACCCATAGGAGCATTTCCTCCATCTCCACCTGTAGCGGAAATTTGTAATTCAAAACACTGGTTGGCTGGAACGCCAAAGCTCGTCAAATCTGCTTCTACCGCTGCACCAGGCGTACCATCCAATATCATAGCATTGAACATATCACATTGGGCAGAAATGGATATGTAAGTACTGCATATTAATATGGATAAAAGAGTAAAATTAATTCTCATGTTAAATAACGCTTTAGGCTATCACAGCTACATGATATAAGCTGTATAGTAGGATAAATAATTGTTAATGTTTAGTGATAGCAAAAAGGTAGGAGTACTAAAGGTTGATGCGAATAGTGTTGTAATTAATACATATAACACATATTGCAATCCTTTATTAGAAATGCTTACTAATTAATTGTTAACAATGTATGCTAATGCCATATGATATACATGCACTTACTTACGTATACAGATAGGAAGTATTATTTGTCTTTTGAATGATATATAAAAAGAAAAAATGTTTAACTAAAAACTATTGTGAGAAAGGTAGGTATATAGACAATATATTTTTTGTGTCACAAATATACGATTATTAATCACTTGAATCAAGAAAAAAAATAAATTTTAACAATTTTTATATATGATAACTCAGCTCCTCAAAAGGTTTGAGGTGAAAATCATCTACTATATCCAAGACTATTTCTATACATTTGCAGCGAGGGCATATACTTATACTAAGCCACTATTTTTATGAATATTTATCACGACCTAAATCAACTGCCTGTTTTTAAAAACGCTGTAGTTACTATAGGTTCGTTCGATGGTGTGCATCGAGGGCATCAGAAACTATTGGAAAAAATCAATCACTTAGCACGCGATGTGGAAGGCGAAAGTGTAGTGGTTACTTTCCACCCACATCCACGTTTAGTGGTCTATCCTAAAGACCACTCGCTGCAATTAATCACTACAATTGATGAAAAGATAGCCCTTCTCAAACGCTACGGGGCTGATAATGTAGTAGTTGTACCTTTTAGTATAGAGTTTTCACAGCAACACCCAGATGAATATATTGAAAAATTTCTATACGAAAAATTTAAGCCTAGCTATATCGTCATTGGCTATGACCATCGCTTTGGACTCAATCGGCAAGGCGATATTAATTATTTAAAAGCTTGTGCTGAAAAATTTAATTTCAAGATTGTAGAAATAGAAAAGCAAGAAGCGGATGAGTTAGCTATTAGCTCCACTAAAATCCGAACAGCCTTGCAAAAAGGAGATGTAAACGCAGCTTCCAACTTACTCCACCATTATTTTACACTCACAGGAACAGTAGTACATGGCGAACGAATTGGGACAAGCATCGGCTTCCCAACGGCAAATATCGAAGTCACATCTGCTAATAAATTGGTACCGCCTACTGGCATCTATGCTGTTTATGTATGGCATGGAGGGCATCGCTTCAAAGGAATGCTCTATATTGGTAATCGTCCAACAGTCTCAAGATTAAAAAATCGGAGCATTGAAGTCAATATTTTTGATTTCGATAAAAATATCTATGGCGATAAACTCCGCTTAGAAATAGTAGATTTTATTCGCTCTGATAAAAAATTTGATAATCTACAACAACTCCAAACCCAACTTCAACTCGACAAAGAAGCAAGTCTAAAATGCCTCTCCAATGAATCGCCCTTACTTATGCCCGATGGTAAAAAGGAAACGGCAAGTCTAGCAGTAGTAATACTTAACTATAATGGACATGAACACTTAGCGCAATTTCTACCAAGTGTACTAGAAAGCGACTATACCAATATGCAGGTATATGTAGCGGATAATGGCTCGGAGGATGGTTCTGTTGCTTATTTACAGAGTAATTATCCTAGTGTGCGTGTGCTGCAACTAGAAGAAAATCATGGCTTTGCAGAAGGTTACAACATGGCTTTGAAGCAAGTGGAAGCCGATTATTACGCAATCCTAAATTCAGATGTAGAAGTGACTGAAGATTGGATAAACCCCATTCTAGAACTCATGGAACGCGACCAAACCGTAGCTGCTTGTCAGCCCAAAATTTTAGCCTACAATAATAAGCAACAATTTGAACATGCAGGTGCAGCAGGCGGTTGGTTGGATAAGTGGGGCTATCCATTTTGTAGAGGACGTATCTTTAATAATGTAGAAAAGGACAAAGGGCAATACGATAAAACACAAGAGATTTTCTGGGCATCAGGTGCAGCTTTATTTATACGTGCAAAGTTATTTCATAATATCGGCGGCTTCGATGCGGATTACTTCGCACACATGGAAGAAATTGACCTTTGTTGGCGATTGAAAAAAGCAGGTTATAAAGTCATGGTACGCCCAAAATCGGTGGTGTACCATGTAGGTGGTGGCACTTTGGATTATGAAAATCCGAGGAAAGTGTATCTCAATTTTCGAAATAGCTTGATGACTTTGGCTAAAAATGAAAGTCGCGGACGTTTACTATGGTTGTTGCCGCTTCGTTTAGTCTTGGATGCTTTCGCAGGCGTATTATTTTTATTTAAAGGGCAATTCAAAAATATTCAAGCTATCGTGCAAGCGCATTGGGACTTCTTTCCAAAGCTGTCACAAATACGCGAAAAACGAAAAAGCAATAAAGAACTCATCGCCAAAACGAGCATTGCGCCCCCCAATATGACGGGCATTTACCCTAAAAGTATAGTCTGGCAATACTACGGACGACGCAAGAAAAAATTCTTAGATTTAGTAATGAAAAGCAAAGCATGAAAGCAGCATACGAACTCCTACACGAAGACGAAGAATTAATAATCGTGAATAAAACATCGGGCTTACTTAGCATTCCTGATCGCTTTGATGCAACACGCCCGAATCTCTTAGCACAACTCAAAGAGCGATTCGGTGAGGTGTACGTAGTGCATCGCTTGGATAGAGAAACGAGTGGCGTGCTTTGTTTTGCGAAAAATGAAGCTGCCCATAAGCATTTATCGCAGCAATTTGAAGAACGTAGCGTTGAGAAAATCTACTACGCGCTCGTAGAAGGACGTTTATCCGAAGAAGGAGAGATAAATAAAGCGATTGCCCCCCACCCTTACATCAAAGGCAAGATGATAACACAAAAGCGCGGCAAAGCTTCCTTGACACTCTACAAAAGCCTTGAATATTTCAGAAATCATACGCTTGCTGAAGCGAATATTAAAACGGGTAGAATGCACCAAATTCGAGTGCATTTCGCAGACATCAATCATCCTTTAGCGATTGATAGTGTGTATGGACGAAAGAGTGCATTTTTGCTATCCGAAATCAAGCGCAAACGCTATAAACTTGGACGCGAACAGGAAGAACGCCCGCTCATGAGTCGCACTTCTTTACACGCACATCGTTTGCAACTGACGCACCCAAGTACAGGCGAGAGACTACAGTTTGAAGCTTCTTTACATAAGGATTTCAATGCTGTATTAAAACAGTTACGAAAATGGGCGAGTTTGACTTAATTTCCACAACCTATTTAAGCAAAGCTTGTTGTAAGTAGCGTTTTTTTGAAGTAAATTATTTACATGAATACATTCGGAAAAAAAGGCGTTTTATTAGTCAATTTAGGCACACCTGATGCACCTACCTATTGGGCAGTACGTCGCTATTTGAAGCAATTTCTGCTCGACCGTCGCGTGATTGATTATCCCTGGATAGCTCGAAACTTATTGGTACGTGGCATCATCGCGCCTTTCCGCTCTAGAAGTTCTGCGAAATTGTATAAGGAACTCTGGACAGAAAATGGTTCGCCTTTGAAATACTATGGCGAACAACTCAGCGAAGGCATTCAGCCATATTTAGGTGAAGAATATGTCGTGGAATTAGGCATGCGTTATCAAAATCCTTCTGTGGAGTCGGCGATAGATAAATTGCTTCAGCAGCAAGTGTCGGAGCTGATTGTATTGCCGTTATTTCCACAATATGCTTCTGCTACCACAGGTTCGGTACATGAAGAAGTGATGCGAATATTGGCAAAAAAAGAAACTATTCCGAATGTTAAATTTGTCAATTCCTATTATGATTATGTTCCAATGATTGAGATATTTGCAGAGAATGCCAAGGCATTCGATTTGGACAAATACGATCATATTCTCTTTAGCTATCATGGTTTGCCGCAACGCCAATTGCGAAAAGCCGATGAGTGCAATCATTGTTTGCAATCGGAAGATTGCTGCCAAACGCTTTCGATTCAAAACCAATTTTGCTATTCGGCGCAATGCTATGGCACAACACAGGCGATTGCTGAAAAATTAGGACTAAGTTCCGATCGTTACACCACTTGCTTCCAAAGTCGCTTAGGCCCTGAAGCTTGGGCGCAGCCGTATACGAGCAAAGTGATTGAAGAACAAGCCGAAAAAGGTGCGAAGCATTTACTCGTATTCAGCCCTGCTTTTGTGGCAGATTGCTTGGAAACTGTCATCGAAATTAGTGAAGAATACCAAGAAGAATTTGAAGAAAAAGGCGGCGAAAAAGTGGATTTAGTACCAAGTTTAAATGATAATCCGAAATGGATTAAAGCGGTGGCAGATATGGTTTTAGCGCAATAAATGTAGTTATTTTAGGTATTAGGTACAAAGTATTATGTATTAGGTACATTGCTTCTTAAGCATTCAATTCAAGCAGAATAAAGTATTTTCAAAAATACTGCTGCGTTGTTACCTAATACCTTGTACCTGATACTTAATACCTAAATAACTACCAATAAACAAACAACTTGACAGACTTTCAAAGCATACAAAAGCAACTCAAAAACAAGGAGTACCAGTCCATCTACTTCCTGCATGGCACGGAGTCGTATTATATTGATGCGATTTCGAGTCATATTGAAAAGCATGTATTGACCGATGCAGAAAAATCCTTTAATCAAACGATTCTTTATGGAAAAGAAACCGATGCTAAGACCCTCATAGATACTTGCTATCGCTACCCAATGATGGCGCAACATCAAGTAGTGATTTTGAAGGAAGCCCAAGAAATGAAAACCCTCAAAGAGATTTTGCCCTATATCACCAAACCTGTGCAAACGACGATTTTATGTATTTGCCACAAGCATAAAAAATACAATCTCAACTCCAAATTTGGTAAAGCCCTAAAGCAAAACGGAACAATTTTAGATTCTAAAAAACTCTACGATAATCAAGTACCTGATTGGATTCAAAGTCATTTGAGAAGTAAAAAACTCAGCATACAGCCTAAAGCTGCCAATTTAGTCGCGGAATATTTGGGTACAGACCTATCTAAAATCACCAATGAGCTGGAAAAACTCGTTATCAATCTCCCTGCTGGCACAAACGTGACACCAGAACATATCGAGGAACATATTGGCATTAGTAAGGATTATAATATTTTTGAACTCCAACGCGCTATTGGGCAACGCGATGTACTGAAAGCCAATCGGATAGTTAATTATTTCGCCGCTAATCCGCGTAAACATCCGCTAGTATTAGTAGTCGGGACGATGTATAATTATTTTAGCAAAATACTTATGTTTCATGCCGTGAAGCAACAGCCCGAACAAGAGGTTTTGAAAACGCTGGGTTTACGCTCTAGCTATTTTCTGCGCGAATATCGAGCGAGTGCAAAAAACTTTCCTCGCTCAAAAACCGCTGCTGTAATTGGCATTCTGCGCGAATTTGACCTTAAATCAAAGGGCGTAGATTTTAATTCAGCCACTACTAGCGGCGGTGAATTATTAAAGGAAATGGTTTGGAAGATTTTGCATGTTTGATATATTGAACCATATAAGTACATATAAGTTATAATGTTTTCAAGTATTCTATTACTGCTTTACGTTCCGCTGTCTTCAATTTATCCCCAAAATAATGCCCTTGATTACCATAGCCTGGAATAGTCGTATCGAAAGTGTATTTGCCTGTACCGCTATTTTTAGCTTCATACTTCCAACCTACTTTTGCTTCATCAAAATCATATTTTTCCCAATCGCGCTTCCAATAAGTTGGACGATTTTCGCTATTCAATAAATCATCCAAAGTCGGTACAGAAGCATTGTGAAGATAAGGCGCAGTTGCCCAAATTCCATCCAAAGGCGGTGCAATATAGCCATATTCTGCTATCAAGCTAGAAGCAGGATAGGTGGTCGCAAACCAACTCTTATTGTACCAATCGTGGAGTTTTGTGTCCATTGCATAATCGGCATAAAGTGGGTCGGTTTTTACTAAATTTACGGAAACTAATTTATTCGGATAAATCTCCTCTTCTCCATAAGTGCCGTGACATTTACTGCAATGTTCTTCAAAAAGAACCTCGCCTTTAGCAGCCAAATCCTGGTCAATTTCGTAGGGATATTTTGGAGCTTCAAGCGTGTGCAGCCATGCCAAAACATCTACGAATCGCTCCTGTACTTTACGCGCATAAGTGCTATCAGGAATACCTAAAACGACGGCTTGCATTAGCAATTTGGAGAAATCGCCGCGCCCAATGCCCGTATAGTAAAGCGTATTTTTTTTCTTCACATTCCAAAGTGGCGGTACATCGGAGGCAATATTATAGTCAATGGCAGGATATTGTAGTTCTGCACGATAGGTCAAATCCACAGGGTCGCGGTGCTGCATACAAGCTTCAGCGAGTCGCGTTGCGGGATTAATACCAATTTGGGGCAATTCTACCATTGGACTTATCGCATCTGTATATTTGCTAATCAATTCAAAAGCCTCGCGTTCTTTTGTGCCTTTATCATATCTTTTTCGGACAAAAGTTTTCACAATAGCATTTGGCATTGCCAAATTAGCTCTATAATCAGAAGCATAACGCCCTACCCCAGCCAATAATTCATCTCCTATAGGTGCAGCATGACAAGTGAAGCAGTTGCCACTTACTACTTTAGCACCATTATAAGCTTCAAATACATTGATAAAATAAGGTGCATCGGTTTTGCCTTCTAGTTCGTACGGAAATTTTTTCTTGATGCGCTGCTCGCCTCCTTTGAAGACTGCGTAAGGAATACCCGAACCAATATAATCACCATGCAGCAAGTAGTCCAAACCTGCTTCGGGATTACCTGCTAAATTTTGGGACGTTGCGGGCAATCGCTTTACTTTCCAAGCAGTTGGGTAGGCGGTTTGCAAAGCATCTTTGTAAGAGTTGCAAGCTACAAAACCTAAAATGAGTCCAAAAATGAGGTATTTCTTCATGTCTTATTTTTTGGTTCTACAGTGAAAAATGTGGATCATTCTTTTTTTTCTCCCAATGGAACGCGTTCCATTGGAGTGAATACGCATAAAACCGAAGATTTACTCTGAATTGATTGAATCAAGTTGAGCGTACTCGCACTTTTCACCCTAGAGCCTATTTTTTCTAAAAACAAAACATGAAGAAGCGGCTTGTGTTTTCAAAAATTATTGAAAGTTTTGATTTTAACATCATGGTGCTACCACTTCCAAGCAAGTAAGCTTCACACTCATTCGCTCGCGCATACAAATAGAAATAGCATCTGGAATAACTTCATAGCTAAAACTGATTTGCTGTTCGGCTTTCAACGCCTTATTAGGAGGCAAAGATAAGGGGCGCAAAAGTGTACCATCTTCCATTTCTATCAACAACTTACAGCCATCTAACTTAGAATAATCTTTCACCACTCCCGTATTATCGCAAGCACTAGCTTCGGTATTTATTTTTTTTGATGTGTTACAAGTCCATAAAAATAGCGTCAAAAAAAGTAGAATATAAAGTCGCATAATTCAAATTTTATGTTTTGAATGGCACTAAAAACCAGTCATTTACTAAGATTTTTTATACTTTTGTGCGGCTAAAAATAGAGCTTCTAATTGAAAAAATTCAAAAAGCAGCATAAATTTCTATTAATCAAAGCATTATACACACATTTTGACCAATTTTTTATCCTCCAAAATTGTAACTGTCTAGTATTAGGTATTAAGTACAAGGTATTAGGCTAGGTCGGATACAAAAATTAAATATGGTATTTACTAGGCAAAAGGAACTTCTGAAAGCTTTCCAATTTGAAGATAAAATACCTAATACTTAATACCTTGTACCTAATACACAAATAGTTACCCAAAATTTTCATAATGCAATTAATATTAAACTATACAATAAGAAATGAGCGGAAAAAAGATAAGCATTCAAGATGGTGAATTGCGCGTTCCACATCATCCAATTATTCCATTTATTGAAGGTGATGGTATTGGCCCAGATATTTGGGCAGCAGCAGTACGTGTATTTGATGCAGCAGTAGAGAAGGCGTATGGTAGCGAGCGTAAAATACATTGGAAAGAGGTTTTGACGGGGCAGAAAGCATTTGACCAAACGGGAGAATGGTTGCCACAAGAAACACTTGATGCTATCAAAGAATATCTAGTAGCTATCAAAGGGCCACTTACTACGCCTGTGGGCGGTGGTATTCGTTCATTGAATGTAGCATTGCGCCAAAAGTTAGATTTATTCGCTTGCGTACGTCCAGTACGTTGGTTTAGTGGTGTACCTTCACCAGTAAAAGAACCAGGCAAAGTGGATATGGTGATTTTCCGTGAAAATACAGAAGACATCTACGCAGGTATCGAGTATATGCACGGCACAGAAGCAGTAGAAAAACTAAAGAAATTTTTGACAGAGGAAATGGGTGTAACACAAATCCGCTTCCCTGACACGGTTTCTTTGGGTGTGAAGCCTGTTTCTAAGGAAGGTACGGAGCGTTTGGTACGTTCTGCTATCAACTATGCACTTGCAGAAGGAAAGCCAAATTTAACCTTAGTACATAAGGGTAATATCATGAAATTCACTGAAGGACAATTCAAGACTTGGGGCTATGAATTGGCAGAGCGTGAATTTGGGGATAAAGTATTCACTTGGGCTCAATATGACCGCATAGCTGCCGATAAAGGCAAAGCAGCAGCGAATGAAGCACAGAAAAAAGCTATTGACGGTGGTGCATTGCTAGTGAAAGATGTGATTGCAGATGCGTTTTTGCAGCAAATTTTGACCCGTCCTTCTGAGTACTCTGTAATCGCTACTTTAAACTTGAATGGTGACTACGTATCAGATGCCCTTGCAGCACAGGTAGGTGGTATTGGTATCGCACCGGGTGCAAATATCAACTACGAAACAGGTATCGCACTCTTCGAAGCGACGCATGGTACTGCACCTAAGTATACAGGTTTAGATAAAGTAAATCCAAGCTCGGTTATCCTTTCAGGCGAGATGATGTTCCGCTATATGGGCTGGACAGAAGCGGCTGATTTGATTGTGAAAGGTATCGAAGGTGGTATCAATAAGAAACGCGTAACTTACGATTTCGAGCGTCTAATGACAGGGGCAACACTCTTGAAGTGTTCTGAATTTGGCGACGAAATTATCGCAAATATGTAAATTCAAGTCTATCGGTGCAAAGTAATGTTGGTTTAGCGGTCTTTTTTCGGTAAAACCTATTTATCCTTGCACCGATAAACCCCTATTTTCCTTGACTTAAGCTTGAATTTACATTATTTTTGCGTTCAGGCTATTTTGCTTTTGGTTCAATACTAATATTATTGGACTCATACTTGACTCAATCCATACTTGTTTGCTTTTAAATCATTGACTGATGCAACTTTATGAACTTTCATGGGGTTTATCTCATTAGTCCTATGGAACACTAGCGACAAATAAATACAATTCATTCTCTGAAAAATTTATCAGAGAATACACAATTTAAGGATTATAAAAAGATAGATACTGCATGAGACAGCTTAAGATTACTAAATCTATAACGAATAGAGAAAGTCAATCACTCGAAAAATATCTACAAGAAATAGGAAAAGTTGATCTCTTGACTCCAGAAGAGGAAGTAGAATTAGCCAAACGCATCAAACAAGGCGATCAAATTGCATTAGAAAAACTCACCAAAGCGAATCTTCGTTTCGTAGTTTCTGTAGCAAAGCAATATCAAAATCAAGGACTTTCATTAAGTGATTTAATTAATGAAGGAAACTTAGGTTTGATAAAAGCAGCTCAACGCTTCGATGAAACGCGTGGATTTAAATTTATTTCGTATGCCGTTTGGTGGATTCGACAGTCTATTTTGCAAGCATTGGCAGAGCAATCACGTATCGTACGCTTGCCATTGAACAAAGTAGGTTCGTTGAATAAAATCAATAAAGCATTTTCGGAACTAGAGCAAGAATACGAGCGTGAACCCTCAGCGGATGAGTTAGCAGAATTGCTACAAATTCCGACGGAAGAGGTAGAAACGACGCTTGGAGTAGCTGCTCGACATGTTTCAATGGATGCACCTTTCGTGGAAGGAGAAGATAACTCTTTGCTCGACGTATTGGAAAATGGTTTGACTCCAAAGACCGATCAAGAATTGGAGCATAACCAATCCCTTCGTCGTGAAATTGAGCGTTCATTAAGCACGCTTACAGAGCGTCAGTGCGATGTGATTAAGCTTTACTTTGGTATCGGTGTAGAACACCCGATGTCATTGGAAGATATAGGTGAAAAATTTGGACTTACACGCGAGCGTGTACGCCAAATTAAAGATAAAGCTATCAATAAATTGCGTTCTGCGAACAGAAGCAAATTGTTGAAGACTTATTTAGGGTCATAAGAGTTAATAGATTATTTATATAAAAGCGCAAGCACTTTTGGAGTACTTGCGCTTTTTATTTTTACAATAAGCTCAATTTATCAAAACGCCCATTCAAAATATTACTCGCATCTGCTTCCAACCAATCATCAAGGAGCGTAGCATAAATCCGACGAAAATCAATCTCATATTTCAAGTCGCCTTTATCCAAATCCAGTAAATTGGGAGCAGCATTGTAAAAGCCATTTTTCTTTAATTGATTTCCAATCAAAAAAACATTATTCGCTGTACCATGATCCGTACCATTGGAGGCATTTTGCTTTACGCGTCGCCCAAATTCTGAAAATGCCATAATCAGGACATCATCAAGCAAATTATTTTGCTTCAAATCTTTCACTAAAGCCCCTACTCCATCCGAAAACTGTTTCAGTAAACGGCCTTGAGCATTCTTTTGATTAGCATGGGTATCAAAACCGCCCAAATTGACATAATAAATACGCGTATCGGTATCTGCTGTAATAAGTTCCGCGACTTGCTTCAAATCGCGTCCAAACGCACCATTCGGATATTCAAGCTTGGACTCGTATACTTTAGAATGTTCAAATAAATAATCCGCCGATTGCTGGGTTTCTATCATCGTTTTGTACAGATACGCCACCGTTTCATGTTCATGCTCGTGTTGCTGCTGCGCTAAGTTTTTCAGAAAGCGATTGCTGCTCGTACGCTTCAATTGACGTACATTATCCATCGCAAAACCAGAACGCACATCACCTTTTAATGCCAAACCAAGACTTTCATCCAGCTCTATGGCTTGGTGTATACAGCCCGCACAATTATTATCCAAATAACGCCCTAGCCAGCCTGTTTGCCAATAGTTTTCGCTACCACTTGCTGTATGCCAAATATCCATCGAACGGAAATGCGAACGAATAGGATTTGGGTAGCCTACGCTATTCACAATACTCACTAAGCCCTCCTCATATAAATCGCGCAGGGCTTGCATATTTGGATTAAAGGCCAATTCATCCGTAGCGCGTAAAGCTTCATTTTTAGGAATACTCAAGCTTGGACGGCTACTATAATAGACATCATTTCGATAGGGAATAATGGTATTCAAGCCATCATTTCCGCCCGAAAACTGGATAACAATTAGTTTTTTTCCACTACGGCTATTATAGGTTTTCGGGCTAGAAAATGCTTGCAAAAAATTGGGCATTAACATCGCTGTAGATGCAAGGGAACTATATGTTAGAAAATTTCTTCTTTTCATTATTACTGGTATGAGTTCAATAATAATGTTCATTTTGGGGTATTCAGTTTTAATCAAAAGAAATACTTTCTGTAACGTATTTCCTTTGATTAAAGCTGAATAATGAACATTTTAATTATTTCACGTTAGTTTATAGTTTAGCTTTTAGCAAAGTTGATATTCAGGCACACTCATCAAGCGCAAAATAAGGCTTTTGATGTAGCTTTCTTTAGTACTTTTATCTACAAAAGGCAAAATTTTTGAAGCATCTATATTTTGACTACTCGGCAATAGATAATCGCGCAATGCCACATAAGTTTCTTGCTCAGAGGAATTATCTAATTCTTGCATAATATCATGAATATCAATAACGATCGCCTTTCTAGAATTGCGCGTACTTTGCATCATTTCGTCATTGTCTTGCTTACGTGCGCGTACTTTTGAGCCTCGTTGCAAATACTCCACCAAATTGAGGCGAAATAGTAGGGTCGCATTATCAATCCACGCTTTGCCCCCTTTCCAGCCTGCTACATTGGGTGGCTTAAAAAGCGTTTGCCCTAGTACACGCTGTGCATAAATCAAGCTTTTTGCATCTATCTCAGACACGCTTAAAGTCCTAAAAATACCAGCAAATAACTCTATAGGTGATTTTATTTTTGTACCTATATTTTTGGCATCATAAAACCAATCGCTCGTAAAAATGCTATACATCAGCTTTCCAATATCATAATTCGATTGATAGAATTGAGTAGCTAATTGCTGAATCCGTGCTTCATCAGGTGTTTCATTGACAAAATAGCGATAAATTTTTGAAACGATAAAACGTGCTGCTTGTGGTTGTTCAAGGATAATATCTATGATGTCTTCCCCATCAAAATTGCCAGTTTTACCCATGAAGGTTTTGCTATCAAAGTCATGCTGTCGCTCCCGAAAGATAAATTCACCGCGCATATTGCTTGACCAACCTGTAAAAGCACGTGCTGCTTCTTTAATATCTTGCTCACTATAATGTCCAATACCTAGCGTGAATAATTCTAATAATTCGCGCGCAAAATTTTCATTCGGCGCACGCTTTTTATTTTGTTGATTATTTAAGTAGCGAATCATACTAGGGTCGCGCGCAATAGCTAAGACTAGGTCTTTGAAGTTACCTAAAGCGTGTTCACGCAAAGCATTTAATTGACGGATAGCAACAAGTGGCGTTTTACTTTCACAAGCAAAATGTCCATGCCAAAACAAACTCATGCGTTCCAAAAGCGCACTTTCAGCAGACAATGCCATACGCATTACCCAATCCACATTAGCATCTGCAAGCAATTGTCGGGAGCGGTCTTTTAATGCCTTTTTCTCGGCTGGGCTTAGGTCTTTGGCTCGTTTGTTGGTCAGCAATAAACCTGCTTCTGACAAAGGTCTTGATTGCTTTGCTTCACTAAAAAGTCCTTCTACTGCTGTATTAATAGATAATCCCTGCCGCTGTTTCCATTCTGAGGGGCTACATCCAAAACCTGCCCGCCAATAAAGGTGCATCAATTGCACAGTTGTCGCCATAAGTCTATTTTATGTGTATGAATCGGTTTATAACAGTTAGACAAAGCGAGAAGAATTTATTATCCTCGCTGATTAAGGATAGAACGGAAGTCTAAGTCCTCAAATTTCCTAAAGAGTTTTAAAAACTCCTTAAATTTGTCCGTTCTCTGATAAATTCGCCAAAACTATAAACAAATAAAACGAACATGACGAAGCACTTTCAATACGGTGAAGACCACCTATCCGTTGGTATTGCCCTAGAACTTTCCCGCGCTGAACGTAAAGGCGTTATTTCTACTGACACCAAATCTCGCATTCAAAAAAGTCGCGCTATTGTAGAAGGTATCATTGAGCGTGAAGATGTGGTATATGGCGTGACGACGGGTTTTGGCCCACTTTGTACCACTTTTGTAGCGGGCAAACAATCCAGCAAATTACAGCATAACCTATTGAAAAGTCATAGTGTGGGACTAGGCGAAAACATCCCAACAGAGATAGCAAAATTGATGCTTATCCTAAAAGCACACGCACTTTCCAAAGGCTATTCAGGTGTCCGTTTCGCTGTTATTGAACGTTTGCTTTGGCATATTGAACAAGATGTAATTCCGTGCGTACCTGCTCAGGGTTCGGTAGGAGCTTCGGGAGATTTAGCACCGCTTTCGCATCTATTTTTGCCGCTTATTGGCTTGGGGCAAGTCGAGTATCAAGGAAAAACAAGTGATGCAGCCGCTGTATTAACTCAACTTGGCATAGCACCACTACAACTTCAAGCAAAAGAGGGGTTGGCTTTAATAAATGGTACACAATTCATGGCAGCTTATGCCGTAAAGCTAGTCGAGCGTTTCCAAAACTGCCTCGATAATGCGGATATTATTGCCGCTATGAATATCGAAGCGATGGCAGGCTCGGTACGACCTTTTCACGAAGGCTTGCATCGCGTTCGTCCGCACGATGGCTGTGTGTATGTGGCAAAACGCTTACGCACTTTACTAGCAGATTCTGAAATCATGCAGTCGCACATTGATTGTGATCGGGTGCAAGACCCTTATTCCTTACGCTGCATTCCACAAGTGCATGGCGCGTCGCGGAATGCTTATTTACACCTCAAGCAAATTACCGAAACCGAGATAAATTCTGTGACGGATAATCCTATCCTACTCGATGTCGAAAATGTAATTAGTGGCGGCAATTTTCATGGGCAACCCATCGCGCTACCACTTGATTATGCCGCCTTTGCAATTGCAGAAATCGGAAATATCTCTGACCGCCGAATGTATCTTTCTTTAGAAGGAAAATTTGAGGGACTACCTAAATTGTTACTCAAAGACACGGGCTTGAATTCGGGCTATATGATTCCACAATATACGGCTGCTGCTCTTGTGACAGAAAACAAAACCCTCTGTTTTCCCGCCTCTGCGGATAGCATTCCGACTTCTATGGGACAAGAGGACCACGTAAGTATGGGTTCGATAAGTGCGCGCAAAGCCTACAAAATCGTGCAGA
>JAHDCQ010000429.1 GCA_020629845.1 Saprospiraceae bacterium
GATTTCTTGGACTAAGTTTAGGTAATAGATATGACGGATTTCTAAAAATCCGTCATATCTTTCTCCCAAATTAACGATTATGAAATACGCCTCCTTCCTCGTCTTTATTTTTCTAGTTGCTTGTAATGCCCCAACTCCTGAAGTTTCCATAGATAGATACGCTCATATCGAAGATGAACAAGCACGCAATATCATAAAAGCTGCGATTGAATATGCTGGTGGCATAGAACGTTGGGAAAGCATAAAAAACTTGCATTATACCAAGCAGTTTAGCTTGCTTTTAGAAGATGGCAGCACTCAAAAAGCATACGACCAAATCCACGATTATAGCTATCACCCTACTAAGATTGCTATTTTTTCTATTGAAAATGGCGATACCATTCGCACGCTACTTGAAAATGGTAAGTATCAACGTAGCAAAAACGATACCTTACTAGATGTGAGTCAAGAAAGCTTAGCTAAATCCGCGAATAGTTCGACTTATGTACTCGGAATGCCTTTCAAATTGCTTGATGCAGGTGCAACTATTCGCTATGGTAGCGAACAAGATTTTAAAGGTAAAAAAGCGAATATCATAGAAGTACGCTACGATGCAGATAAACATGAAAATCATTCTTCTTCAGAACCGTGGAAATTCTATTTCGATAAGCAGACTGCTGAATGGCTGGGCTATTGGGTGGCATCTAGTGACCATTATAATATCGTTGAAAATATCAGTTTTGAACGCGCTGGCGACTTACTTTGGATAAAAGAACGCAAGAGTTATCGAGCAGATAGTTTGGGCAATCGCTTGTACTTAAGGGCTGATTATACTTATGGGGACTATACTTTAGAAGTGGCTAATCTCAATTTTAAATAAGTACAGCTTTAGGAACCTTCTAGGCTAAAAATCATCGAAATAGAAAAAAGAGCATAGAAACTATGTTAAATTCATTTTTATTTCTATTTTGCAGCCATCAAAATGATGTTCTTGTTACCTAAACAATAAGCAAATTAATAATCCTATTACATACATTGCACAAATCAATGTCCTGTTAAAGTAAAAGCAATGTAATGTGATTATCTGCGTGTCAAGACTTAGAAACACTTAAATTACTTAAACCTTTTTTCTGCTGATTAGATCGCATATAAGACATATTTCAAATAACTCCTTCTAAAGGTCTTATACATCAATCAAATCTTCTAATCGTTTCTGAGCAATCCGTATAAATTTCATTCTCGTTACATGCATTAATGCTGGTGTCGGCTGGTATTGGGCGTGTTACTTAGAATGAGTTCAAACACTAAGTCGGGTATTCATACTGTCGGCATACCGATTCCTATGTCTTCTAACAACGGCAAGGACTACTTTTGTATGCTTATCACTCAAAGAATATATAGTTGTATTTCTTTGACAGAGGCTTTTAGTCGACAGTTGTAACGGATAGAGCTATGCTAATATCCATCCTTAGTCCGTGAACAAGGCTTAAGGCTGGAAACCTATGCATTACCCAAATATAAATAACATAATATTTACGAAATAATTTCAGCTAAAAAATATAGTATGAGCAAAAAGAAGGCAATAATCATTCGGGAAGAGAAAAAGAAAGAAAAAGGAAAATTTACATTCCTGAAAAAGAAGAAAGACGGCAAGGGTTATGCCGTTAGCTATACAAAACCTTCCCTCACTATTGAAGGTGCTTTGATAATAGTAGAAGAAGAAGGACAACAACAACAACTCCATTCTTTAAAAGATGCAGACTATTTAGGCGGTGTAATTATTAAGCTTTCTAGTTTAGCCATCACCACCTATGCAGGCTTAAAAATAGGTGATGTAATTAGCTTTTTCCTACTTGCTCATGTACATAAAGATTCGCAACCCAGCCCTACTTTTAGTGTAGATGGTTTTTCACTTGGATTTGGGATTAATCGGGAATTTAAGTTTCCAGGAGTGGAAGACTTGGCTAAATGCGCTCTTATTCCTTCTAATGAAAAATCTGAAAAAGGCGGCGATAAACTCCAAAAAGACGATGATGAAAAGAAGAAACGCAAAAAAGAACTAAACGAACTATTCGAACAACTAGACGATCTCAAGAAATACCTTGCACCAAGCGATGGCACGTATTGGGTAGCTGGTGGTATTGATTTTACGGTCTATAGCTCTATTCGTTGTTCTTCTTTGTTAGTGGTGCGTTGGGGAACAGAGGGTTTTTGCATAGGCTTGCTGGGTAATGTAAACTTTACGATTCCGCTTATAGTTACTCCAGCGAAAGTAAGCACAGCTATTATTCGGGAAGATAAGAAAGTACCCAAAATCATCAATATTGACATCAATTTCTTGATTGCTTATGATTCTAGCTCAGGAAAAGCGGAACTCTTAGCGAGTCTTACCCCAAAGTCATTTGTGCTTGACAAAGGCTCTAAAGCGACTGGTCAATTAGCCTTAGTTACATGGTTTTCGGGCGAGCATAAGGGCGACTTCATTATGACGCTTGGTGGATACTATCCTGGCTGGGTCATTCCGAAGCAATATCCACAGATTACGAAGCCCGTTTCATTTTCGTGGAAAAAGTTAGATACGCTCGAAATTCAAGGTACGGCTTATTTTGCCTTCTTAGCACGGGTATTCATGCTTGGTCTCGGCACGAAAGCCACTATGGATCTAAAAGTGGCGAAAGTTTGGTTTGGCTTCAATCTGGACTTACTTATCAATATCAAGCCTTTTAACTATAAGGCTGCGCTTACGTTAGCGGTAGGGGCATCTATCAAAGTAAAGGTAAAGCGCATCAAAATTTCCATCACTATCAGTGTCCACATTAGTGCTAAGGCAGAGATTTGGGGGCCTGAATTTGGCGGCCATGCTGTATTGGATTTAGATGTCATCAAAATTACAGTCCCATTCGGAGAAGGCAATAAGGATAAGCGTCCTACGCTGACATTTGCAGATGCTAAAGATCTCATCAAACAAGTGAAAGTGGGCAAACTCAAGCCCGAAGATAAAGGTGAAAAAGCTTTAGCACTCGGAGATAATGCCTCCGAACAGATGGATTTGGTAGACATAAAAATCAATAAGGGGGTGGATAGTGTCGTGAAAGGCGATGACGGCTTCCCTTATATCTACCGAATCAATCCATTCGATTTTGAGGTCGTTACATCGTCTACTGTACCTGGGAATGTCGCGAACATTCTTGATACATCTATAGACAAGAAGACTAAATTCTATGATACATATAATGTCGATGTAGCAACAGCAACTGGCGAAAACCCTGCCTTTCTATCGAATAATGGCAAAACAGATGAGTTCTTAGATGTCGAAGTAGGCTTATCAGTAGTTGGAAAAGATGGTGGACCTGCTGACTCTAGGCATACTGTAGTAATCACGAATAGAAAAACAGGTGATGCACAAACTGAGCTTATCGTCCAGTTTAATTTGGAAAATTTTGCAGGCTACTATATTCCACAGCAGCAGTCCTCAGAGCAACCAAATAGTGACAGCAGCAAACTACTGGAAAATGGTTTGCAAGGTGCTATTATTTCACCTAAGCTATTTTTCCCTGCCCGCACCCAAGCTATCAAGCTCTACTTCTTGATATTTACTGTTGGCAATAAAGTGGCTACTGGAGGAGCAAGCATGAAATTTGCAGATGCAGTAGATGCGAAACCAGTAGCATCTATTGATGAGCTTTCTTTCTATGGCGCGAAGGCAGATATTGACCGACTCCAAACGATGGAAAAAGCAAGTCCACTAGCCGATTATTTCAACCAGCTAAGTATGCCTGATAGCACACCGATAACGCTACCACTATGGAGTAAGCCATTGGCTTGCGAATTAGCAGAAGAGGTGAATCAATTTGCATAAGGGCTTCGAAAATTCACATTGAAATAA
>JAHDCQ010000430.1 GCA_020629845.1 Saprospiraceae bacterium
CAAGCACAGCAAACAGAGACAACAAAAAAAGTCCGCATTGTGAAGAAAATGGTGGATGAAAACGGCAATGAAACCGTGGAAGTAAAAGAGGCGGAAGGCGAAGAAGCAGAACGCCTTATGGAAGAAATGGAAATGGAGGTACAAGTAGAAGTGGATGAGGACGGCAATCAAAAAGAAGTACGTGTGGAAACGCGTAAGCGCGTAGAGGTAGAAATTGAAGAGGAAGGAGATGGTGACGAGCAAGCGATTATGATTGAACTAGACGGACAAAGCTGGGAAGAATTTCAGCAGAGTGAAGAGTTCAAACAACTGCCTGCGGAGGTGCAAGAAAAATTGAAAAATGTCAATATCAATATAGAGGAAGAAGGCACGACAGAACAAGAAATGATTATCAAGAAAATTGATGATGATGGCAATGAAAAGGTGATGAAATGGAAAGGAAAAGATGGCGAAGAAATGCCTGAAGACATCAAAAAAATGCTAGATGAAGAAGGCATTGATTTGGAGGATTATAAAGGCATGGAAAAAGAAGTGCGCGTGATGCGTGTGGAACAAGGACATAGCAGCAATCGCGCACGCCTAGGCGTTCAGGCGAATGCTGAAAACGGTAGTACTACCATTGAAAAGGTGATGGACGACTCGGCAGCAGCAGTAGCAGGTCTGAAAGCAGGCGATACCATCAAGAAAATCAATGGCTTGGATGTAAATGATGTGCAAGACTTAGTACGAAAAATTGGCAAATACGAGCCAGGCGAACATATCGTAATTGACTATGAGCGCGCAGGGAAAATGAAGACCACTACCGCTATACTCAAAGGCAATGAAGGCGGAAAAAAGCACAAAAATATTTGGGTAGATGATAAGGGAAAAAAGCACGAAATAGAGGATAAAGAGGTTATTATCATCAAGAAAGAAAAGAACTAAAAGCTTGCTTAAATTCAGAGGTTAATTTTTCAATTAGCCTCTGAATCCTATTTACTCTTTACGACTTACAGAGATGAAAGCGGGGGGCATATTTCTCGGCACAAAATCTACATCTACATTGCCAAAAGTATGCTTGTATAACTTTTTAGCCATAGTAGAATAGTTAATTTGGATATAATTTCCGCCCCATGCTAAGTATTCCCAGCTAGTGTCTAAAATGCGCTTTCCCAATTCCTTTGGCAAAGATACAAGTGGCAAAGCAGAGAGGATAAAGTCGGTTTTAGTAGCACCATATTGTGCAAGGTATTCGCCCAATTTTTCAGCAGAATCCTCTATTACTACTAAGCGGTCATCTTCTATTGCGCGCAATTGTTCACAAAAAACAGGATTGATTTCAAAGGCTAATAGTTTCGCATCAGGGCGCATCGCTTTCAAAATATGCTTCGTGATTACACCGTCTCCAGCACCATACTCTACTATAATTTTTGCTTCCTGAAAGTCAATATGTTTTATCATAGCTTGGCTGGCATATTTGGAAGTTGGAATGAACGCGCCAACGGCTTTCAGATTTTTCAGTCCCTCTTTAAAAAATTCAATTTTTTTCATTTTGTTTTTGTTTGTTAAAAAATGGAGTAGTTAAATGAGCTATGTGTAGCCGTTGGCAATTAGCTGTTGGCTTCTAGTACATTGTAAATTAAATTAATTCGTGTTTATGACTGTAATAAAATCATGTTACTGATTTAGGATTGTGTACAAAATAAGTTCGTAATTTATACACAATCCTTAGCGCACTAAGCAGCCAATGACGAATAGCTAATTGCCAATGGCGAAAGTAAAGCTACTCTAAACCATACAAAGCTTTTCCTGCGGCTTCATATTTATCGCCCGTTGCCCAGAATGGACGTTTATCTTTATTCGCAATGAGGCGTGCGGTATGCACGTAGGCTTGACAGAATTTGTGCAAATAATCATAATCAATCGTATCAGGATTGTCGCCTACTTGATGGTAATATTTCATAATGGAATCATCAAAGGTACGCATACCAGGTGCAAAATTCGGAGATGGGACACCTTTAGCTGCAAAAGAAGCATTATCCGAGCGATCGAATAAGCCTTGCTCTGGTGCAGGATCCCCGACGACCTCCAAATCAAAAGCCGCAGCTCCATCTAGTATTTCTTGCTTCGCGCCTACTCTATCTAATCCAATTACAGCTACAGCACCTGTATCATTGTAGCCTGCCCCATCGCAATTGAGATTGAACACCGTCTTTTCTAAGGCAATCAATGGATTTTCGGCATAATAGCGACTCCCTAACAATCCAATTTCCTCTGCCGTACAAGCCAATAAAATCACCGAACGCTTAGGTGGCTGCTGCGAAAATGCCTTTGCCGCCGCTAAAACTGCTACTGTACCAATGCCATTATCTCGCGCACCATTGAAGATACTATCTTGGGCTGTAAATGCACCGCCACCATTCTTACCTGTACCTACATGGTCATAATGTGCAGATAGTAAAACATATTCATCTTTCAAATTTGGGTCGCTCCCCTCTATTATGCCTACCAAATTATCAGATGCTATTTTAGTCACCTGAGCTTTGCCTGTTTGGAGGCTTACTTTCTTTTTCTTACCCGCTTTTAGGGCTTTCGCAATCCCACTATCGCCGGGCAATACCCAACCATAAGCTGCGCCCTCTTCTTTTGAAGCGATATCCATACGTGGTTGAGAGAAGTACCCTACTGCACGTTTCCAGAAACTAGGCGACATTTTGAACACTTCAATCACCGCTACTGCACCACGCTCTTTCGCCCATTTTCGCTTTGAACGAATACTAGTAAAAGTTGCCATAGGAGAATTATCATCTGCTTTGCCACTAAGCGTCACTACAATTTTGCCTTCCACATCCAAGCCCTCATAATCGTTGATATCTGCCGCTTCGTCCACCCAACCGTAATTGGCAAAGACTGCTTTCGTCTCTACATCCAGGGCATCGCCTGTAAGCATCATTAGATTATCGCCCTGTGTGAAATCGGTCTTATTCCAAGTGAAGGTGGCATCGGTCATAGGTGTTACTTCTTGTAGCTCTACTGCTTGCATATAACTACCATCATTAGCAGGCTGAACTCCTTGTGCTTCCCATTGTGTAATAATATAGCGCGCAGCAACTTGCAGTCCCATTTCGCCTGTGCGACGACCTTGTAACTCATCCGACGCTAGGAAACGTAAATGTGCTTCTAGCTCTGCTTTTGTCAGTTTTGTTTCTGGTAAATCTGTTTGTGCATGAGCATTCATAAATAATAGCACAGCACAAAATAGAAGTAATAATTTTCTCATAATTCTAAGGTGATTTAAACTTGATAAGGAATGAGAAATTAATAAATGTTCCAATTAAGGGAATCGGCAAAAAATAACCTACCCGTTTGTCTTGTTCTTTTTCCAGACAGCTTCGTTGCTCATCAGTTACAGAACCAGCTATGCGCCTTCTTCGCGCCTTACTGCCTGAAAAAATAACGAACCCAAACTATGGGTAGGTTATTTCTTGCCGATTCCCTAAAGGCAGTTATCATTTTCTCATTCCTAAGGCTAGATGTGTAGCCTCCATCCCTAAAAAGCGACAAATATAGCAGTAATGTTGTGTTAAGCAGCCGATATTAGATAAATCAGGGGTTCTATCCGATAAGTTGAGCTTTACTTTCTCCTAAATTAGATGGTTCTCTGACAATTTTGGTGATGAATCAAGTCTCTTTTTTACAAAAGTTCGACCGTTACACTAACTCATTTTGCAAAAAATAGACTTGACCACCAAAATTGTCAGAGAACGAATTAGATTAATTTGCTAGAAACGAGCAGCAATACCGCTTATATGAACGTTTTCATAAAAACCATAGTAACTATTTAGTATTAGGTATTAAGTACAAGGTATTAGGCTAAGTC
>JAHDCQ010000049.1:0-22181 GCA_020629845.1 Saprospiraceae bacterium
ATGTACGGCAAAGAAGATATAAATGCGTACAGAAAGTAAAAGAATGTGTAGAATTAAATAGCAACCATAATGAAACATAAGATTAATAAAGAGGAAATTGATAAGTATGTCCGAAAGGATATGACAGTAGAGGAAAACAGTCGTTTTAGCAAACGAATGCAACAGGATGAGGATTTGCATAAAGCAGTAGATAGCTATCAAGAAATAGCTAATGTGGCAGGCACCAAAGCCTTCATGGAGGGCATACAATCGGAGCTGAAAGCAGAAGGTTTTTTCGAGAAAAACACGCAAGGAAAAACTGTAAATGCCGCTTCAAGATTTGGTATGCGGCGAATGTTAGCCTATGCCGCTAGTGTAAGTGTATTACTCATAATGGGAGCTAGTCTATGGGCAAATCTAAATTATAGCAATCCTAGTTTGTCAAGAATTGGGGTAGCTCAAAATACGCTTCGCACCGCAGTAGAGCGAAGTGCTGGACAAAATCAGGTGGAAATAAACCCGATATACCAAAAACTGGAAGACCAAGACTACAGCACCGCTATACAAGAACTAAAGCAAGTATTACGTAGCAATACAGCAAATGAAGACATCCTAGAAAATACAGAATGGGTGCTACTACAGGCAAAATTAGCCAATGACGAATTGGATGCGGATTTCAATAATGTGCTTCAAAGAATCATCAATAATCAAGCGCATATCCATCACTCTAATGCTAAGTTATTGCAAAGAGACCTAAGTAGCTCTTGGAGGAAGCTCGTTTGGTGATTGTCCTCAGTACTGTCAAAAATTAGACTTGCCTCAAAAACCCAAAAAATGAATCAATTGAACCAATACGGAAAAAAATCTGAAAAAAAATTCTAAAAAACCGATGACAACTGCTGCACTAGCACACTATATAAATGAAAGGTGTAAACAACAATAGAAATGATACTCCAATTAGGAATTGTTGTTTATACCCGTAGTAAATGAATGATACATTCTTACTACCTACTTATTCAACAGATTATACATATTTTCATGAACAGTCCTCCCAAATAATTTCCGCCTTCAGTAATCACTACACTAGAAGATTTTCGGATTGTATGCTCCAATAAACCAAATTCAAAATTGAGATCGGAATTTATCCCTATAGTTTTTTGACGTTCCCACCAGTAGCCTGGTGGGAACCGTTTTCAATTTAACAATCCATAAACGATCTTCAAAATAAGTATTCTTGATAATCAGGTCAAAAAAGAACTTCCCTATCTTTACTCCATGAAATCTATCTTACGATTAGCAGAAATAAAACCGCTACTTCCTAGCATTGACCTCATAGCCGCCATGCAAGAAGGCTTTATACAATATAGTAATGGCAAGTGTGTTGTGCCGCCTGTCGGCGAACTACTTTTTGAGCAACCGAAGGGAGAAGCACATATCAAATATGGTTACATTCAGGACGATGATTATTATGTCATCAAAATAGCATCAGGTTTTTATGATAATCCTAAACTTGGCTTAAGTTCTTGTCAAGGGATGATGCTGTTATTTGACCAAAAAACAGGCGTTCCCGTTTCCATCCTACTAGATGAAGGACACCTTACCGATATGCGAACTGCTGCCGCAGGTGCATTGGTGGCAAAGTATTTCGCGCCAAAACAAATAGACGCAATAGGCATTATTGGAACAGGCATACAAGCACGTTTGCAATTGGAACTTTTAAAGCAAATAACACCCTGCCGAAAGGTGTGGGTATGGGGAAGAACGCCAGAAAATGTGCAAGCCTATATCCAAGATATGCAGCACGATTGGAATATCACAGCAGCAACCTCTACGAGCGAGTTAGTCCAGCATTGCCAGCTCATTGTCACGACTACACCCGCCACTCAAGCACTCCTCCAGGCTACGGATATACAAGCAGGTACACACATCACCGCAGTAGGTTCTGATACCGCTACAAAGCAAGAATTGGAGAGTGCGATTCTAACAAAAGCAGATATAGTGATTGCGGATAGTTTGCCGCAAAGTCAAAGTAGAGGCGAAGTATTTCGAGCGGTACAAGCAGGCGCAATTAGTTATGAGAAAGTGATAGAATTAGGTAATGCACTTCAAGACAAAACACTCCAACGGCAGCATGAAGAACAAATCACAGTAGCAGACTTGACAGGTGTAGCCGTGCAAGATATTATGATTGCAAAAGCCGTTTTTGAGGCGTTCAATAACAAATAGAATAATGAAATTTGTAAGTGTAAAAGGCGATTCGCCTAAAGTAGATTTTGAAACCGCTATTCTAAATGGCTTCGCGCCTGACGGTGGTTTGTATGTACCTGAACAGCTCCCAAAAATTTCTTTAGAAACACTACAAACATGGAAAAGCCTATCCTACCGCGAGTTAGTCTTTGAAATCACTTCCCTATTTATCCCTGAAAAAATTATACCTACTCCTGATTTAAAACAAATCATAAAAACGGCTTACGATACTTTTGAAAAGGAAGAAACCATTCCTTTGCACCCCTTGAAAAATAAACCCAACACCTACATCATGGAGCTTTTTTATGGCCCAACTTTGTCCTTTAAAGATGTAGGCTTGGCATTTTTGGTGAATGTGGTCAATTACTTCTTGCAGCGCAAAGACGAAAAACAGACCGTAGTGGTAGCCACCACAGGCGATACTGGTCCTGCGGCAGCCTACTATGCGGCTGGAAAATCGAATTTGGACGCATGGACACTGTACCCCAAAGGCATGATTACGCCCGAACAAGAACGCCAAATGACGACTCTCCCCCACCCCAATATTCACCCCGTGGGCGTTTGGAATTGCCCCGAAGGAGGCGATGATTTGGATGCTGTCATCAAGCAATTGTACGCCCATAAAGCTTTCAAAGAAAAGTTGCATCTTACTAGTGTGAATTCCATCAATTGGGGTAGAATAATGGTACAAAGCGTGCATTATTTCTATGGCTATTTGCAACTTGCAGAGGAGCTTGGTGAGCCGATTCATTTTTGTGTGCCTTCGGGAGGATTTGGGAATCTTTGTGCGGGTTCATTGGCGCGCTTGATGGGTTTGCCCGTCGAATTTTTAGTGATTGGAAATAATAAAAATGCCTGCTTGCATCGAATTTTCTCAAGTGGCGAATTTTCCAAAGCTCCAATTCATGAAACCGCTTCTTCAGCAATTGATATTTTAATCCCCCTGAATTTTTGGCGATACCTTTACTTCGCCACCGACAAAAATCCAGCACAAATGAAGGAGTGGATAAGCACCTTCGAGCAAACAGGCATGTTGCAATTCGACGAAGCAACTTACCAAGCCTATGCAAAGGGCTTTCTATCTACTTCCATAAGTGATGAGGAGACGCTCGAAACGATAAAAACACTCTATGAAAGCGAAGACTATCTTTTAGACCCACATTCGGCAGTAGCAGTTTGTACAGCTAATAAGTTGGCGGATAAACTGGGGGATGGAAAAATTCTTTGCTTGGCAACAGCACATCCTGCAAAATTTCCTGACATCATAAAAAAAGCCTTACATTGCGAAGACTTACCTGAACAAGCACGCCACCACAGCATCGAACTCGCTAAACGACGCTGCGAAAAGGTGTATCTATGTGAACAAGAACACTTGGAAGAAGCCTTGATGCACGCCATGGAATCGAATTGGGATTTTAATAACGAGACGGAATACAATAATACGATGCAATACACAACACTAGCAGAAAACTCCATAAACAATATTTTTGAGCAATATGAAATCGGGGAAGTAGTGGAATATGAGGCGATGGGCGGCGGTTCTGAAAATACAAACTATTACATCAAAACGGAACAGGAAGCCTATGTACTAACGATATGTGAGCAAAAATCGGAGGCAGAAGCCTTGAACTTAGCGCAGCTATTGGCACACCTCAACGAGCATGGATTCGAAACTTCTCAAGTTGTACCTACAAAAGCAGGCGTACAAACTGCCCAATTTGAGGAGAAACCAATACTGCTCAAAACCTTTATCAATGGCGGCATCACACCGAATTTTTCCAATGTCCAAATGGAAACGATAGGCAAGCATTTAGCCAACTTACATCAAATTGCAGCACCTGAATTTGTGCCTCAACAATTGGGCTATGGTGTGGGGGAATTCGCAAAAATACAAACACACGCGCCAGATTCTAAATTTTGTCAATGGTTGATGAAAACCCAAAGCTATATCGAAGAACACCTCCATGAAGATTTACCTAAAGCATTGATTCATAGCGACCTTTTTTACAATAATATCATTACTGACCCTGATACAGGACAGCTAACTATCATGGATTTTGAAGAAGCTGCCTATTACTATCGAGTCTATGATATAGGAATGACGCTCGTAGGCACTTGTACCTTTGGCACTAAACTTCGACTCCGAAAAGCGCGCTATTTTCTAAAAGGCTACCAGCAACACACGCCACTAAGCGATGCCGAAAAAAATGCCTTGCAAGCGTTTACAGTTTATGCTGCTACTGCCACTGCTTTTTGGCGATATATGCAGTTCAATATCGTTCGCCCCAATGAAGAAAATAAATATCGGTATAAAGAAATGCAAGCGACCGCTATGAATATCATGGAAATTTCAGCAGAGGATTTTCAGGCTATTTTATAAAAAAACTGAATCCAGATAGCAGTCATTTTGAAAATGACTGCTATCAAAAAAGTGAACCGTTTTCATCATCGCGTAATCCGAATCTCCGTAATTTTAGTAGCAGGCGGAATGCTATTTATATCCACTTCGTAGCTAGAATTGGCAACATCCAAGCGATAGGCATGACGCTCTTTTTGGGCATACGTTCTGCTTTCTATTTCTGAGCCATGTACTGCTAAACCTGGCACAGTTTCGCGCAACTTCTGGAAACTATCGCCTACTCGAATGCCTTGCAAGGTCTTAGCCGCAGCTACATCCACCACAATATCACCGACTCGTGTTTCATCTTGCGGATTCGGCAAAAAGTAGCCTACAAAGCCATCCTTGTAATCCTTGATTTTATAGACTTCAAAAGTGCCTTCTCCTGTTTTTATGATACTTTTTTCGGTATAAGCCTTGTGTGTCGCAATTTCGCTGCCAGGCGTGATGCCTCTATAGGACATAGCACTAATAACAAGCATATTTGGCAAGGCTTTTCCTTTTGGAATTTCAGTATTAGCAGCGGCTGTTTTATCGGATTTGCTTATTGCAGTTTCTGTATTTTGGTTGTTACAAGCTACAAACGCAAATACCAACAAAGCCATCAAAATTCTTACAAAGTATATCATCATTTTATAATAATTTACAAACATAAAAGAAGGGAAGTCCCATGTACTTCCCCTGCTTAAAATTGAGCGCGAAATAAGCAAGTATCCAGTGCGCTCTATGCGTACCTCGCGTTCAAATTGACGGTCTTTTAGTCGTTACGCTGATTCAATTCTGCTACGATTTCGGGCATTACACTTTCCCCTAAATCAAAGTCAAAATTCATATCGCGGAAGCTCTGTATCGCCTTATAGCCACCCACAGCTACCGCACTTGCGAGTAGCGCGATGCCCAATGTTGGATTCATGATTGCTAAACCTACTAGTGACGCAATACCTATAAGTGCTACGAACAAAGTAGTTGAAAAATTATTGTTTGAAGGAGTTGCTGCTGTTGTATGATTTGCAATATTAGTTGTCATAATGCGTATAATTTTTATTGTTTTTAATAAGGGAGCAGGTAAAAAATAACCTACCCATTTGTCTTGTTCTTTTTACCAATTGCATCGTTGCTCATCAGTTACAGAACCAGCTATGCGCCTTCTTCGCGCCTTGCCATTGGAAAAAATAACGAATCCAAATTATGGGTAGGTTATTTTTTGCCTGCTCCCTAAATGATTGCTTGTAGGGGGATGGATGATTGGGATATTGGTAGCTTATTGTAAAGTAAATGCTACCGTTACATCGCACCAATTAGCTACTTTACGCTCGCCTTGCTGTGCAGGAATCCAATTAGGCATCGCCTTCACCACGTCCAATACTTTTGTATCACATTCTTTATTCAAAGACTCTTGAACACTAAAGTGCTGAAGCGAACCATCGGGCATCACTTTGAAGCGAATGACCACCATACCTTCCACACCATATTCACGAGCAAGCTCAGGATAATCTAAATTGTTTTGTAGGTAGTTTGCTAAGGCTTCCTGCCCGCCGTCGAAACAAGCATTCAGTTGTTTAGCAGGTACGAAAGCAGTAGAAGGAGAAGTGGTTTCATTCGCTACTAAGTCTATAATAGCAGCATTATCATTATAAGCGTAAGTATTATCGCTTGTTTGTCCGCAAAGAATGCTAGTAAAAAGAACGAAACAAAATGTAAGGCGTGTGCTAATATTAGAGAATTGCATAATTAGATAGATTTAATAATTTGTTTTCATAATTTACATACTCACGAAAAGTATGTTGTTGATTACGATTACAAATGTAGGGTGGCTTCCATCCTTATGCGTTCGGACTGATAGAAACGGACTTCCGCACTTATAAATCCGAAAAATTAGACGTTCGGATTTATAAATACGGAAGAAAATCTAAGCAGACACCTTTCCTAAACTACTGTTAGTAAATGACTTACGATATTTACTAGGTGTAGTGTCTGTAAATTTTTTAAACGCAGTATAAAATGCAGTTTTTGAATTAAATCCTGCTTCAAAGGCAACAGCGATGATGGTGTAGTGCTCATACTTATCGCTGGCAAGCATTTTTTTTGCAGCTTCTACCCGATAAGAATTGATAAATTCGAGGAACGATTGATTTATTTTTTCATTGATAATCTGCGATAGATAATGCGTAGGAATATTCACCCGCTTAGAAAGTTCTGCCAATGTGAGTTCTGCTTCTTGATAAGGGTTCTCTGTTTCTACATATTGGAGAAGTTTTTGTACCATTTTTTCCTTTTGGCCATCCTGTAGATTAGAACTTTCATATTTTCGTTTTTCTTCTTCCTCTTCCGTGGTCACTTCCATTTGGTTCGGAAAAGCTTGAAAAATTTCAGGCTTGAACAACAATGCTACATATACGCCAAATATAAATAGAAGTAGCGTCACCATCAGCACAGTAATTGGAATATAGTCGTAGTTCGCAAATGCGATTAAAAAGAGTGCAATAGTTGGAAACAAGAGTGTAGCACTAAAAAATATCAACCAACGGTGATATGCTTGGTCAATAGAAGAAGATGTGGTATTGATATGTTTTCGATACCGCAAAATTACACTTAAAGCCAGCACAAAGTAGATAAATTGATATATCACCTTGAGTATCCCTTCAAGTGGAGGACGACCATAAGTACCATGCTCTACAAAATTTAAAAAAATCGCATATTTTTCTGCACCACTAGATAGCAGAAAGGGAATATCATAGAATAATGAAAATGCAAAGGGAATGAAATGTAGCCATAGCCATGGACGCATCTCAAATTTTTCTTGCGTGCAAGCCAATACATAGAAAAGAATAAGTGGTCCTGCCACAAACGCCAGGACAGCACCTAATCGAATAACATGCGGGAAAAACTCCAACAAACGCGCCCCATAAAGATAAGGTGGAAGAAGAAAAAGGGTGTAATAAAATAGAATAAGTCCGAGGAAAAGATTGGCTTTATGCTTATACGACTTTTTAAATACTAAAAAAGAGCCAAGCGTTAAACCAAGAAAAAGTCCAATAGTTACTACCGTATTGATAAAGGTAATCCCTTGTATATATTGTATCATAAGGTTGGGTGTCTTAAGTTCTATAATGCGTCACTAAGGTAAGTAAAAGGAATGATTTTATAAATGTCCTAAACAAATGGACGTGTGCATTAGCACACTTTATACCAAAAACGCTATATTCATCCCATGTTCAACTCACGCTTTATACGATGGATTATCCTTTCGGGTTCGGTGTTCCAATTAGGTATTGCAGCCTTATTGTTGCTCTCTTCTTTGATAGTAGGAACTATTGGCTTTGTACTATTGGAAGGCTGGACGATATTGGATGCATTTTATATGGCGGTGATTACCATTTCTACCGTTGGCTTTACGGAAGTAGAACCTTTAAGTCCATCGGGGCGGCTTTTTACCTCCTTTCTTATTATCTTTAACATTGGAATTTTTGCGTATGCAGTTTCTGCATTCACGAGTTATTTCATAGAACATGACATCTTTAAACAAATTCATAAATACTTGATTGTACAAGGTATAGGACAATTACGAGAACACGTCATTATATGCGGATATGGCAGATATGGGCGTGAAATTTGCGAGCATTTCGACTTGCACAATATTCCTTTCGTAGTGATTGACACTTCCGAAAAAAGTATTGAAGCCATCCGCCAAAGCGAACAAAATATTTTTTATCTACATGGAGATGCTACACATGATGGCATCTTGGAAAAAGCAGGTATAAAGCGAGCTAGTGCTATTATATCTGCCATGTCCGAAGATACAGATAATGTATTCACGGTACTGACCGCACGACAACTGAATCCAAGCATTAAAATCATTAGCCGCGTAGTGCAAGAGAGTGCCGTTCGGAAACTCAAACTGGCAGGGGCCGACCATATCATTACGCCTGAGCAAGTGGGCGGCTTCTATATGGCAACTCTAGTGACCAACCCTGGCGCGATTGACTTTCTCTCCTTTATCACGAATGAATATGAATCACATATCGGTATCAAAGAGTTTAATTTTGAAAATGTACCAAGCAATTGCCAATCAAAAACAATTGCGGAATTGGGTATACGACATGCTACGGGTTGTAACGTTATAGGCTATAAAAATCCGAAAGGGAAATACATGATTAATCCTTCACCCGATACTAAGCTATTAGCAGGTTCTAGCTTCATTGTCTTAGGCAATGAAACACAATTGGAAAAATTGAAGGATTATCTGGAAAGTTTATAGTGGATTTTGAAATTTAAAATAGATGATAATGGAGAAAGAACTGCTAAAAAGTCTCACATCTATCAATACCAAACCGATGAAAGAAATACTCTCACTTTTAGCTTTGTTAGTAAGTATACAAGGCATTGCCCAAATCACCATTAGCCGCGATGATATGCCCAGAGCCGATGATACGCTACGGTATAGCATTAGTAATGTAGATGCAACAAGCGAGGCAATTTATACCCAAACAGGCGAAAATTTTAGCTGGGATTTCACGCATCTTGAACCTATTCAGCAGCGTGTGGCGAATTATGAACGGGCGTGGCAAACACCTTATGCCCTCTTTTTTCTAGGCTTCGATAAATATGGTACGCAGATCATTGATACCCTCGGTTTTGGCGAATTTGCCTTGACAGATGTGTACGATTTTTATCAAGTGAAGGAATCGGCATTTGAGGCAGAAGGGCGTGGTTTTAGAATAGCGGGTGGCATACCTACAGCCGCTTCCTTTTCTGATGATGACGAGATATACCAATTTCCACTCACTTATGGACGTGTGGATAGTAGTACCTTCGCATTTGAAATCGGTTTTCAAGACATATTTAATTATCAATCGCAAGGCTATCGCATCAATCGGGTAGATGGTTGGGGTAAAATTAGCACGCCTTATGGCACGTTTGATTGCATTCGATTAGTAAGCGATATTGTAGCTTTTGATACCATCCAAGCGCAGGGTTTTGATTTGGGTTTTCAACAAACGCGCCGCGAATATAAATGGCTGGCAAATGACGAAGCCTACCCTATTCTACAAATCAATGGTTTAGTGAATGATGGCAATTTTACGCCCACTACCCTACGCTATCGCGATGATTATCGAATGGTTGATCTACTTAGTTCTACTGATGAATTTTTAGTGGGAGAGTATGGTGTAAAAATTGCGCCCAACCCTGTTCTTGATGGACGAGTGACTGTTAATTATACACTTGCAAAAGCTGCGAATGTCCAATTCGATTTGTATAGTATTGACGGAAAATTGGTGCAACAACTTTTACAAGAACGCCAACTAGGAGGAAAGCAACAAGTCTATTTTCAGCTAGTAGACTTGCCTAAGGGTTTGTATTTTTTGAGGGTTCAAATAGATGGGCAACAGCAGGCATTTCCACTAATCTTAGAAAATTAGGCAAGGTCTTCAATGAGTGAATGAAAGAATGTTGAATGAGCGAATAATTACAGATTCCGTTCGCTCATTCAGTCATTCAACATTCACTCATTGATATTAGCGAGCTGGCAGCACTTTCGTACGCACCTCTCCAAAGCCTACACGTACGCCATCCTTCTCGGCATATCCGCGCATGATGACCGTATCGCCATCCTTAAGAAATACCCGCGTCGAGCCATCAGGCATAGCTACGGGTTTTGTGCCTGCCCAAGCAATTTCGAGCATCGAGCCATAGGAGTCCTCCGTTTTACCTGAAATCGTGCCAGAGCCCATCATGTCGCCCACATTCACATTACAGCCATTCACCGTATGATGCGTCAATTGCTGCACCATATTCCAGTACATATATTTGAAATTGGAACGACTCACGGTATGCTCCGCACCACCTTCTGGCTGAATGCCCACTTCCAAATGAATATCGTAATTTTTCTTGCCTTCATATTTTAGATAAGGCAAAACAGCAGGTTCTTGTGTTGGCCCTGCCACGCGGAAAGGCTCTAAGGCTTCCAAAGGCACTACCCAAGCCGAGATGCTAGATGCAAAACTTTTGCCCAAAAATGGCCCAAGTGGCACATACTCCCACTTCTGAATGTCTCGCGCCGACCAATCATTGAACAACACCATCCCAAAAATATAGTCTTCTGCCTCTTTCGTGCTTACTGAATCGCCTAATTGCGAAGCTTTACCTACAATAAAAGCCGTTTCTAGCTCAAAATCTACCCGTGCCGAAGCTTGGAAAATCGGCTGTTTCGCATCTTTTGGTATCGTTTGTCCCTTCGGGCGGTGAATATCTACGCCACTCACAATAATGGACGATGCACGTCCGTGATAACCAACAGGCAAGTGTTTCCAGTTGGGCAAAAGCGCGTTTTCAGGATCGCGGAACATTTTACCTACATTCGTTGCATGTTCAATGCTCGAATAGAAATCCGTGTAATCGCGCACATCCACGGGCAGGTGCATTATCGCATCTGCTTGCTTAATGAACACTGCTTCAAGGTTTTTTAAAGCAGCTTTTTCATCCGTAAGCATCGCTTGTAAGCTCTTTCGTACGCCATTGGTCACACTTTTCCCTAATGCAATAAAATTATTTAGAAAAGGCTGTTCTAATGCCTCTACTGGTACATCCAATAAGCCCTTATGCACCAAAGCAGCTAGGTCAATAATCGAATCGCCAATAGCAACGCCCACTCTAGGCGAAGTACCTGAAGTAGAGAAAACCCCGAACGGGAGGTTGTGAATACTGAAATCAGAATCTTTGGGTATGTTCATCCAAGTTTTTAACATTTCATGTTTGATTGGTATTAGGTATTAGGTATTAAGTACGCGAAACGTGGAGCTAATACTTAATAGCTGATACCTAATACATTAGAAAATTAGTGCGCCCCTTCTAGCCAAGATTGATAATACGCCCCATCATCCAACTGCAAAGCGGCTTCTGTTAATTGCAAGGGCTTGAAAGTATCAATCATCACCGCAAGTTCTTCGGTTTCGGTCTGTCCAATACTGCGCTCGTATGCACCAGGGTGCGGCCCGTGCGGTATACCGCCTGGGTGTAGTGTGATATAGCCTGGCCCAATATTGTTGCGACTCATAAAATCGCCATCTACGTAATAGAGCATTTCATCTGAATCAATATTGGAATGATTATAAGGCGCAGGAATCGATTGCGGGTGATAATCATAAAGGCGCGGACAGAAAGAACAAATCACGAATGCTTTGGTCTCAAAGGTCTGATGCACCGGTGGTGGCTGATGTACCCGCCCTGTGATGGGTTCAAAATTATGAATCGAAAAACCATAGGGGAAATTGTAGCCATCCCAGCCCACCACATCGAATGGATGCGACTCATAGACGAGCTGATGCAACGCGCCTTGTTTCTTGATTTTCATTAGAAATTCGCCTTTTTCATCATGCGTTTCTAGTTCTTGCGGCAAGATATAATCGCGCTCGCAAAAAGGCGAATGCTCTAAAAGTTGCCCAAAGTGATTACGGTATCGCTTCGGGGTATAAATAGGATGGAAAGACTCCGCATACAGCATGCGATTATCTTCGGTATCAAAATCAATTTGATAAATCATACCGCGTGGAATGATGAGGTAATCACCATACTCAAAGGGAATATTTCCAAGCAGCGTACGAAGCGTCCCCGTGCCTTTATGGATAAAAAGCATTTCATCCGCATCGGCATTTTTATAGAAATAATCACGCAGCGACTTCCGTGGCGCAGCCAAGCCTATATGAATATCACTATTGACCAATACGGGCGTTCTTGCTTCCAAAAAATCATCTTTTGGCGGAACATTATAGCCGACCAATTTGCGCGCCATCATATTTTTTTGCACGGCAATTTTTGGGGCTACATCTTTACTTTCCAATATATGGCGCACCATCGTAGGGCGATGAATATGATACAGCAAAGAAGACATTCCATCGAAACCAATCGTTCCAAACAACTGCTCATTGTAGAGCTTGCCATTGGCTTGGCGAAACTGGGTATGCCGTTTAGATGGCACTTTTCCAAGTTTATGATATATAGGCATGGATTTCCTTTTTTATAAGTTGGAATGCTAAGGTAAGCATTTAGTAGGGCTAATGTTAAGGATTTATAAAAAAAAGTTGCTAAGGCAATTATCTAATTTAAAAAACATTTTTAGACTCCGAACGGTACATCATAACCATATCAGACACTTACTATTGATTAGCAATTTATTCCAAATCTACAAGTCTTATTGGCTTCGGATATAATTAGATTATATACCATGACATTTTCACAGAAAAAACAAAGCTTTATCAACGAATATACTAGAGGCACTTGGCTGAATGTAGCAAATGATACTAAACTTATATTAAATCCAGCACCTAAGCACGAAGCGGCAACATTCGACGAAAACACCTATCAAATTACACTTAATAATCTTCCCTACTCAGACACCTATTGGCTATCAGATACCACTCTTATCCTTAATAACTACAACACTTTTGAGCTATTAGGTCTAGATGAGTATAATCTTTACCTCAAAGAGGCTTATAATCGGGATAATAATGCACCTGTTTTTCATTTCAGGAAACAAGCAGGATATATCAGACATCCAATTGAAGAACAAACCAGTAGTGAGAAGAACTTTCAAATAGCACGTAAAAAATTACAACAACTGTTAGCAAAAGAGAAGCTATTACTTAGTTAGTGCGTCAATATTCTATAATCCAAATAAGCCCTTTACTTTGTTCACCTTTTCGCAGAGCATTGAAGAAAGTAGGGGTGTTTTTAAAAGGAATCAAGTCACTAATAAGCATATCATAGCTATCATGCTGAAGCCATTGTACGGCTAAATCTTTTCGTATTTTGTACGTATATTCCTTTTGCTTTGATTTAGGTATCATAGATACTTGGCTCGAAATGAGTTGCAAACGTTTATAATGAAAAGCATGTCCTAGCTTTATATTAGTCACCGCATCGCCATACCAGCTCAACTCTATTACTTTTCCTTCTACATCTAGATGATTCATACAGTATTGCAAACCTACACTTGTAGCTGTTGTATGGAAAATAATGTCATAAGCTGTTTTGCTATCTGTATTCCAATTTAAAGCTTCTGCTTTAGCACGTCGCCAAGTATTCTTTTCAATAATGTCTGCCTCTATACCTAGATGTACACGTAATGTATTTGCCAATAAAGCACCGATATTTCCAAAACCACAAATCGCAATTTGCTGCGTTTTTAAAGGCGCAGCATCCCATATAGCATTGATAATAGTCTCCATATTGCTTATCAGGGCAAGACGATATGCAGGGATATTATTTGGAAGAGGATATAAGTCCGATGGATTTACTTGAATCACATCTTGGTGCGGATGCATGGTATGGAAAAGTATTCCATCACTAGATTCAGCAACCATAGAATAACCATATTTGATAGGTAATTCGAAACTACCTTCCATATATGGCACACACATCTGTGTTGCTAAAGCTATTGGTACTCTACCACAAGCCACCAAGCGTTCAGAGCCTGTGGAAATAAGCGAATAAGCAGCCTTTAGAGTAATTAAATTAGGAACGTTCGTTTGCACACATTGCTTTAAAACAGAGCTATATTTATCTATATGCCAAAGTGCCTGCATTATACCATATCCAATTGATGCCCAAACTTCTCTTTCTTAGTTTTTAGATAGCCTAAATTTTCTATTCTTGGCTTAATGTTCAACGCGATACGCCCGTCTACTCGAATACCACTTTCCTCCAGCGCCTCTATTTTAGAGGGATTATTCGTAATGAGTTGAATCGCTTTTACACCTAAATCTCGTAAAATAGCGACTGCATCTTCGTAGGTTCTATCGTCATAGCCAAAACCTAGTACTTTGTTTGCTTCAGCAGTATCGTAGCCCTCATCTTGCTTCACATACGCATGCAACTTATTGATAATGCCAATACCACGTCCTTCTTGGCGGAGGTAAATGACCAGACCTCCATGTTCAGCAACATACTCCATTGCTTTATCCAACTGTTCGCCACATTCGCAGCGATAACTGCCAAATACATCTCCCGTCATGCACTCCGAATGCACACGGATGTTTACAGGCTTTGTCAAATCTGTATCAGGATTTAACAATACAATATGTGGCATAGGGTCATTCTCGATGGAGGAGTAAGCTATAGTCATGAAGCTTCCATGTTTAGTAGGAATGGAAACTTTTGCTTGTTCTTTCATTATTTGTACTTTAAGTAGGTTCGCCTGTAATCATTACCGCCTCATCAAGTTGGGTAAAAAACACATTATTTAGCCGTCTGCTTTCGTTTACTTCTGTGATATTACCTAATGATACGCACGGAATACCCGAACCAAATAGTAATGGGGCGATATGTAATTGCATCCAATCCACACAATTTTCATCCAAAAAACTGCTGATTGTTTTTGAGCCGCCCTCTATCAAAATGGACTGTATCCCATTTTGTTTTAGCTCTAACAAAATATTCCTCATTCTTGTTTTAGGGAAGTCATCTTTGTAGTAGATTGTCTTATTTATGACATTCGTATCCCCTTGCCATTGATTGGTTTCTGCGCGTAATAAGAAGGTTTGCATATTATCTACTACAGGAAGCATAGAAAAATCTTGAATCGAATTACTCAAAACTACTCGAATTGGGTTTTTGCCTTTCACATGGCGTACATTCAGACGTGGGCTGTCATTCAATACAGTATTCGTTCCCACGAGCACAGCGTCCACTAAAGCACGAATGCGGTGGGCATGCACCAAATTCGCATGATTGCCAATCCACTTGGAAGAACCACCATTAGTAGCAATTTTACCATCTATGGACTGTGCCTGATGCGTAATCACGAAAGGCGTGGAATGAATAAGCAAGGATGCTATAGCTAAGGGTACATAGAGTTTGAGAGATTGGGTAATAGTTTTATCAGCTGTAGAAGCAGCAGATAGATATAGTTTTTGCTTTAAAATTTCTTGTATTGCACCATTGGTAATTCTATTAGCCTCTAAAGATGAGTGAAAATGATATGAAAGAGTTGTTCCATTTTGGGCATCAAAAAAGCCTTGCTGAATATTATAGCCTATATCCAATTTATTGAAGATGTTGTTTTCCACATCTTGTTTCAAGTCAAGTAATTGCTGCCATAAAAACTCAGGAACATTCATAATATTATTTGGCACTGGGGAAGTAATGTTTGTGTACTATTACAATCTATTTTTTGCCATAGATAGTAAATTTTTTCTATCTAAAAATACTAATAAGCTCGAAATTAGACAAAATTGTAAGATTCCATACCATTCTATAGCCTGTTCTGCTATGCTATAGTAAGTAATGCCTACTATAGCTAAAAATATAACAACCTTAAGCATTACTGAATTTAGAGACAATTTAGGTGCACCAAAATATTTGACTTGTTGAGCAAAAATGATTTGATTAAATATGTTAGAGATCAAAGTTGCCGCAATTCCCCCTGCAATACCCCAATAAGGAACTAACACCAATAGAAGTATAACAACCACTATTGCTTTTAAGAAAGTAATGAGCGTGAGACTTCCTGATTTTTTATAAAAAACATAAATCAATCCATAATATCGAACAAAAATAAAAGGAATAAATGCAATGCAAGCCATTGTAAAATAAGGACGTACTCGCAAATAGCGTTCGTTATCTGTAAAAAGATGAAAATTAGATCCTATCATAATGATACCTGACAAGCCAATCAAACCTACTAAAAAGTATAGATTGCGGTAATTACTTATTCGGGTAATATTTGCTGGAATAAGCTCTTTCAAATCTTCATATAAAAACGGACGAATAGCATTATCTAAAGCAGTTAATAAAATATTAGACAAACCGACTATACTAACTAAAATTGCATAAATACCTACTTCCCCTAAGGACATATAGCGTTCTAATAGCAATTTGTCTAATTGTTTTTCAAATGCCATCAAAAATGCAACAGGAATTAAAGGAAAAGCAAACCTTAAGGATGGTACAATTATGTGCTTATGAAAGCAAAAAGTTATTAATTTAGGATGCTGTATGATTATTCCTAGAAGCACCAATATATTGGGAATAAGTGTACCTATCAAGATACCTAGTATCCCCATATCTAAATATAAAATAAAATAAGCCTGTAATGCCACCGTACTACCTATATTAAATAAAGTATAAGATGCATAAGACTTCAGGCGAAGTTGATTTTTTAGAAAAACGAAATAAATACTAGTACAAAGAGAAAATCCAGCAGCAGCCATAGAAAGTACACCATATGGATAAAAATGAATCGCTTCTGACTCAAAACTTAATTGATAAAGAGTAGGACCAATACATAAAAACAATACAAAATAAAGAATGATACTAAACAAACTAAAAGAAAAAATCTGAGAAAGATATGTCCAAAGTTGTTGCTCATTATGATTATAATCAAAATAAAAAGTACGAACAGCAGTATCTATTTTTAGATTAGAAAAAGTCATTGCTACACTTGTAAATACTCCTACTAGTGCTAAAATACCGTATTCTTCTGGACTTATACATTTGAGATATAATGGTAATAGAAAGATATTAATTGCTGGTCGAATATATCCCAAGAACGTAAACCAAAAGAAAGAACCTAAGGCATTTTTCTCAAAAAAAAATCGCTTAATCTTACTTATCAAACTCATGTAACAAGAAAATCTATACCATTAGGTAAATAAGGCAATTTTCGGTCTGGCTCTTGTCCATATGCTGCATTAAGTCCTTGCATAAAAAGGGAATAAAAGCCCTCATGTCGCATATTTGACTGCTCTATTGACTTTGGCATAAACCCTTTTATAAATCCTTTATCGAGAAATGGTTGTAATAATATATCATTCTTACAAATGATGTGAATAGGCGTTTCAAATCCCATTGCCTCTTTAGCAAGTCCCATAGGTTGATGATCGCCATATAGAATAATAATAGCATCATCTGTGATGTAATTAGTAACGTAATCCTCTAAAGACTCTAGTTGATACTTAATGGCAGTCGTATAGCGTTCCTTAAGGCTACCATATGTCGCCCGACTATCAATTTCCCTCTTCTGGTTTAAACTCTTCCAATTCTCCACAACTTCACTAGGTGTATAATAAGGATGATGCGAGTTTAATGTTCCAAAAAACAAACTATAAGGTAATTTAGCTTCCTGTTGTATAATCTCATAAGCCTTATTAATGCTATACTGATCAGGAGATATATTTATTAAATTCATCCACTTCCATCGTTTGCCCTTATAATCTAGTTTTTTAAAATCTAAACAGTCATCATACTGAAATGTATTTTGTAACATCTCCCAATCCAAGGGGTCCCCAGGTCCATACTCTAAAGGGGCAAGCATATAGTTAAAATACCCCTCTTTTTTTAAGAAATGCAGTAAAGATTGATAGGCTCTAAATCCCTGTATTTGTTTAAAAAACAGTTTATAAAGTTCATTATCATTAATTTTGAAGCCATACAAAAAGCTAGAATAGCTCATCCAAGAACCACCAGTATGAACAGGCGACTCAGATAGACCTGTAACAACATGATACCCCTTTGAAGTCAAGCATTTTTCAAACCGCTCATAAATAGTTTCTACGACTGGAGCAATTGTAGCATCTTTCAAAACTACTGAACCATAAGATTCAACAGAAAAAATCTGAATATTTGGTCTTTTAGATAATTTCAAATCTTTGTAAATATTAAACGACTCAAAGTGAGCCTTTCCTTTTTCTAAGAAAACATTATATCGGTTTGAGTATTTGAAATTTCTGTACAAGTACCCAATAGCAGATATGCTTGTACGGTAATGATATTTGACATAAGGTGTCTTAAAGAATTTAAAAAAAGTAGGTAACGAAATGATAAGCGCAGTTGACACTATCCATATCTTATCGGCTGTTGGCTGTGCTGATAACAATATTTTGGTAAAAAAGTAACAGCTATAAAACAACAAAAGAATAATTAAGAATATACCTATAAATACGCCATATTTAATGCGCTGAATTATCAATATTCCTGTTTTAGCAAACTCTATATTACTTTTGATGGAAGGTGCCCGCTTAAATATGTAGCACATAGCATAGGAGTATATGAGTAGAATCCATCCAAAACCTCCTATTAGCCCCCCTATAATATGGCTTGCATTTGTATTCCATCCAATGAAACTGCACAACAGAATATAAATTGTAAAATCATAATGAATTCTAAATGGATCGGAAGATACACGTAAATATAGTTGTCCTAGTCTAGTTTTATTCAAGCGATTTTTATTGGACAATAAATGGAATGGGATAGGACTAGCTTGTTCCCTGATATTAAGTAAATAGGGGATAAGAAAAAATACAATATTGATTATGAAAAGTAGTATCCAAAAAGTCATGGAAAATATAGTTTACAATGTACGCTGCGTATAAGGCTTACTTATGATAGTGTAAAACTTGGTAGTTCATCAATTTATCAGCATATAAATTATCTAAGTGAAACCCACCACGAAATATCTTGGACAATGCTGCTTTTTCAGAAGATTGTGTGACTTGCACTACGTTAACCAACGTGAGTTTGAGTTGTATGTTCCACTTCCGTTTTGGAAACATACTATTTGTCAAATCGGTAAGTTTACACTTATTAGATGGTAAAACTTGGTAATAATCCTCCAATCGAAATGCATCTATTAAATGCCAGTCTGCTATATATTTTCGAGCACTAGGGGTTAGCTCTTGCTTCTGATAGAAGTCTTCAACAATCACTAATTGCCCATTTGGTCTTAAAGCAGTTTTTAATCTAGTTAGGGTCTTATTCAAATCAAAACTATGCTTTAAAGACTCTACAGCAATAATGACATCAAAACTATTCGGTAATACATCATCAAAAGATTGTAGCTTGAAGCTTAGGCGTTTATTCACACCTTCTTCAGTAGCTACCTTGCGTGCTTGGTTCAACTCTAGTTCGCTAAGGCTAATCCCTGTAATATCAATATTATGCTGTTTTGCTAGTAGGATACTACCATATCCAACACCACAGCCTGCATCTAACACCTTTGCACTTGGAGCAAAAGGAATTTCTGCACTTATCCATTCATAAATATCTGAATATTGCAAGCGTTGTGCATTTAATCGTTTATGAATGGGATAAACACTTTGTCGTTTAAGTTTGCTTTCAGTACTGAAGAGTGTATCGTAAATTTGTTGTACAGCAACACGATTCATATTATGCTTTTTCCAAAATGAACAGAAACTCATTTGCAAAAGACAAAGGCTTGCTATCTTCCACTACTTGCTTATAATCCACTTTTCCAATGCCTAAGCTTGACCATTTTTTGCGTTTATGAAGTGGGTACTGGTCGGGCAAAATAGTACGTACCTTAAAGCTATTGTCTTCAAAAATAGCCCGCCACGCTCCAAGTGTTTTTGCTCCTTGATGTCCTTTTTTATTATCAATACCGAGCAATTTTTTCAAGTTCCAAGTCGCTGTCTCCGAATTACGTACTAGAAAACAATACTTTGCACCGCTCGCGCCAACTCTATGCAGCTCATATAGCACTTTATCCAAATTAATCATACGTTCCAATGAACCCAAACAGGTGATTAAGTCAAAACTTTCATCCTTGAATGGCAACTCTTCCGCATTCGCAACTTGAATAGTAGCGGTTGGTAGTTTTGCTTTCGCCTTCTCAACAGCTACCGAAGAAATATCAATCCCCGTTAGCCCGCAGCCATACTCTTTTGCAGCTTCTAGCAAGCGTCCTAAGCCACAAGCTACATCTAGTAATTGGTGTTCTCCTTTCGCCTCTAATAATTCCAAAAAAATATAATAGGCCTTCACAGGGCGCAAATACCATTCGCCTCGTGTCTTGTAGGTATTATCAAACCAAGATATAATCTCTGCCTGTTCTAAGGATATGTTCGTATGACTCATAGTATGTATCGTTTTGTATTCATGAAATAATGCCTATAGGGTTTACCATATTTATTGTGTAAAAAGTCCTCTTCCATCAATACCTTAAAGTGCATGTGTGCGATGTAGACAAGGATACCCAACAAAAAAATCCAAGAAGGAATGCAAGCCCAAAGTCCTGCGAAAAAGAAGTACATACCTACAAGACCAGGATTGCGCGTACGTGCAAATAAGGAATCGGTGTGTAATTTAAATGAATTCCCCTCTTGTCGATTTTCCTCCCGAATGGTAAGTACAGAGGAAAAAGTCACCCATCTACCTAGCAGTATTAGGGCAATTCCCAGCATGTAGCTTACGTCTGTAGGTAGAAAAAGTAAGTAGCTACTATCAGCCTGCCACCAAAAGTGGAATAATGGAAAGAAAAAAGTGATGTAGATGAGCACTAAAGGCAAGACAAATACGATTATTTTTTTGAATTTTGGAAGCTGAAATAAAGCTCTGAATTTTTTGGAATAAAAGGCTAATAACTGCTCACTCGGTTTCCAAATATTGACTGTAGATGCTACCGATGGCACATGAAACACCAACAATTCCAACGCAATACTAAGATAAGCTAGAGTCACTATCCATTTAGTCAATTCAAACATGATGCTCTTGTATTTTTCGTGCTTGTAGCCCTTGCAAAAGCTGATAAAATTGTTGCCCTACTATTTCCCAAGTATTTGTCTTTATCATACTGCCTTTTAAGAGTGTACCATATCGATTCGGATCACTTAGGAGAGGACGTATTTCTTCTGCAATCGCATCCACCTGACTATTATTTACATGATATACAAAACCTGATTGCTCAAAATTTTCATAAGCCCCACAGCGTGTAGAAATAACAGGCAATCTTGTATTAATAGCTTCTGCTATCACCATTGAGTATGTTTCAAACACTGAGAATTGCAGTAATAAATCTGCTTGAAGAAGTACCTCATTGATAACTTTATGCGCCACTTTCCCACTATAGCAAACACGCTCTTGAAGCCCCAAATCCGTAACACAATCCATTACCTCTTGGAAGTATTCCTTATCCATATCTGCACTACCATATAAATTGAGTTGCCAATCTATATCAGATAGTTTACTAAGCATTTGTAGCATTTTTAAATGGCCTTTCCCTTTTACAAAATTGGCAATGCATACCATTCGCTTAGGAAGATTTGGATAAACTGATTTTTGTCGCCAACTACTCAATATGCCTGGTTCAATACATGATAAATTCGATTTAGCAATACCGTAATTCTCTAAAAGATAGCTTTGGCTTCGCTCACCTGTCACCACAATATGGCTTTTAGTATAAATCCGCCTTAGCATTGTTCGCTTAGGTGCTGACTTAGCTTCCAAATCCAGAAAAATAGTAGGTGGAAGATGAATGAGTAATACCACAGGCAAAGTCGTCTGTAAAATGAAGGAAGCCAGCTCATAAATCATCAAACTATCTATCACTATCAGTTGTGTTTTCGCCGATACTTTTGGCACACTCAAATATTCCACTTTTACCCCAAGCTGATTAAGCTCTGCGAGCAAATACTTATTGTATAAATAGCCACCCGAAATCTGTTCAGGATTCCCTTTGTTGTAAAACTGAATGTTCATGTTTCCAAGTAAAAAACTCCCAAAAAGAAATCGAGAAAGAGATGATAATTAATCCGCTACCAAACAAGAG
>JAHDCQ010000049.1:22281-23367 GCA_020629845.1 Saprospiraceae bacterium
ACTCCCAAAAAGAAATCGAGAAAGAGATGATAATTAATCCGCTACCAAACAAGAGCAAATAATAAGTCATAGTGTTGCTCAATACTAAGCACAGTAATAATATTCCAAAGAACAAACCCGCTATATAAGCTGCATAAGGCTTCTTTTTTTCTTGAAAATCTGGCTTCTTAATAAGCATTGTTACTAGTCGAAATAGATAGCGCAATACCCCTGGAATCAAAATCCATATTGGTACATCTTGGAAGAAATAGTAGTAAAAGCACATGCCTAATACAAAGAGTGCGTCTACTTCCATATCAAAATACTGCCCGAATACTGAACTTTGATTAAAGCGACGTGCTAAATAACCATCTACTGCATCCAATGCTACGCTAAGTATTAGTAGTCCTCCAAACAATAGAGGTTTTAGTGTTGTAGCGAAATAAAACGCAAAAAGCACCAAGACTAAGCGCAGTAAAGTCACCCAATTCGCATAGCCGGCAAAAGGGGATAGACTTGCCAAAAACGCGCGATGGAGATAGGCAAAATAGAAGAATGAGCAGAAACCTATCATAATAATTGGCAGCAACGAAGCAATCAATAAAGCCGCACAAGCCGACAATAACATCAGTACTGCATGAATATCATTCCAAAAGTTTACCTTCACCGCTCGAAGAATTAGTTTAAATATTTTATACTTTTTTTTTACTAATATGTTTCGTTGTCATAAACTACTTTGGTAAAGTAGGCGACAAAGAAGCTAACTATAAGCATTAAAATGTTCACAGTAAAAATTCGCGAGCATATTATGATTGCTCACTCGCTCCCCCACCCTTTTTTTGGGCCTGCCCAACAATTACACGGCGCAACCTATGTGGTAGATGTCGAATTTAAATCTCCTCAACTTGACCCACACAATGTAGTGCTGGATATTGGCAAGGCACATGCTGTCACCAAGGAAGTATTACAACCACTAGGCTATCAAAACCTTGATGAGTTAGAGATATTCAAAGGGCAACTCACTACTACCGAGTTTTTAGCAAAGTACATCCATGATGCCATCAAAGCAAAAACAACGGATGTCTTTAGTGGCACCATCAAAGTGAC
>JAHDCQ010000431.1 GCA_020629845.1 Saprospiraceae bacterium
TACTTGGATATATTCCAAAATTTGTATGGAGAATTGGGAGAACGTGGCGTGTTTAATGATGCCAATATTAGCTTCCTACACACAGGCGAATGCGACGAAAACACCCCACCAGAAGCACCACAAAACCCCTTCGCGCAAGTAGATGGTGACAATGTCGTTTTTGTATGGGATGAAGCCACAGATGCACAGCAGCGAGGACGTTCTTTGAGTTATAATTTACTTATCACTTCCGAAGATGGCACGGTGCTTTTTCCACCTTCAGATAGCACAAGTGGCTTCAATAAAGTCGTAGAAATAGGGCTACAATCGCAGCATACCAAGACCTTTATTAGCAATTTGCCTATCGGCAATTATTGCTTTAAAGTGCAAGCCATTGACCATAGTTTTATAGGCGGTGCTTGGAGCGAACCCTTCTGTCTAAATACCAGCCCTTGCACCGATTTGGATTTTGTGAGTGTCACCACGCCTGCTTCTTGTGGAGCGGCAAATGGCTCGATTTCGATAGACCCAAGAGGTGGCACACCGCCTTATGTTTATTCTTGGTCGAATGGAGAAAGTACCTCAACAATTACGGGTTTAGCCGCAGGAAACTATGTCTTGACCGTTTTTGATGCTAATGGTTGCGCTACGGGCGGTTCTATCACACTTGAAGGCACTCCTTCACCCAACGCGCCTGTGAGTTTGGGCGATATAAGCGTATGTAGCCTAGAAGAAGCTCCGCCTTTGCAAGTGCAAGTACCGACAGGTATTCAGGTCAATTGGTACGATTCTCCGACGGCAACTGCGCCTATTCGAGAGAATACTAACTTATTCTTTACGAGTACATCAAGGACAGTCTACGCGGAGGCCTTTGATCCACAAACGGGCTGTGTTAGCGATACACGTACTGCCTTGACCTTTACCCTAAATCCTCGACCAAGCCTTATGATTACCACCGAATGTGACCCTTCTTTACAGACCTATACCATATTTTTTGAGACCAATGACTTTGTAGGAATTGAAGCAAGTCGCGAAGTTATCAATACCGTTGATTTTAGCTATGTCATCGAAAACGTGCCGATTGAGGAAAGCGTGGATATTGTTCTACGGGCTTTTGAAACAGGCTGTACCGCAGGACAAACCGTTACGCCACCCGATTGTACTTGTCCAACTATTGCGCCACCGCAAGGCTCGGATGTATTTATCTGCGAAAATGAGGATAATATACCTCTAAGCGTGATGGTAGAAACTGGTCAAACCGCCACTTGGTTTGATGCAGCAGGCAATGTTATTGCAGAAAATACGACTTCCATTACACCACAACAAGCAGGCGTTTATAGCGTGTTAGCGATTGATATTGAGAATGGATGTACGAGCCAATTAGTAGAATTACGCTATGAAATCCTGCCACTTCCAAATATTACGATTAGCGGCAATTTGCAAGTCTGCGAAGGCGAAACTACCGCCTTAACAGCAAATGGTGGCTTAGAATATACTTGGAATACGAATGCCAATAGCGCGACTATTGTGGTTGGTGCAGGAACATACACGGTGACGGGCATAGACGCAAATGGCTGTATAAATAGTGCTACAGTTACAGTAAATACCCTTTTCTTCACCGACGCTTTTATTTCAGGGAACACCGTGATTTGCGAGAGCGAAAGCACGACTTTAACTGCGGAAGGCGGCGAATCTTTCCTATGGAGTACGCAAGAAACGACGCAAAGTGTTAACATAAACGCACCAGGGATTTATGAAGTAGAAATTACCAATGCCGATGGCTGTACTGCCATAGCAGAAGTGGAGGTGATACAAAATCCCTTACCGATTATTGACGAGATTACAAGCGAATGCGCCCCCGATTTATCGAGCTATTCCATAAATATATTTGCTGGCTTCAATGATGAAGTGACCGCTTCCGCAGGCGAGGTTAATTTCCTAGATGAAAGCACCTATCGCATTGAAAATATCATGTTGGGGCAAAATGTTTTTGTGACTATCCGCGACCAACAAACAGGCTGTTCCATCACACGCGAAGTGGAATCTCCTGAATGTGCTTGCCCTACGATTCCATCGCCACAAGGCTCGGATGTATTCGTCTGTGACAATGGAGATAGTAATCCAATAAGCGTGAGGGTAACGGATGGGCTCAGCGCAAATTGGATAGATGCTTCGGGCAATGTAGTCGCTCGAAATACAACGACTATTTTTGCGGAAGAAACGCAGACCTATTTTGTAGAAGCTATAGACCCAAGCAACGGCTGTGTAAGTGAACGCATCCAAATTCGCTATGAAGTATTGCCGCTACCAAACATCCAAATCACAGGCAATTTAGAAATCTGTGCAGGCGAAACGACGACTCTGACCGCAAGTGGCGGTTTAGAATATGTTTGGAGTACCCAAGCAACAAGCGTGAGTATTACTGTCAGCACAGGAACGTATACGCTGACAGGTACAGACGAAAATGGCTGCCTAAATAGTGCGACCGTAACCGTAACAGAATTACCACCAACCCAAGCAAGCATCACAGGCAATACCCAAATCTGTGAAGGTGAAAGTACGATACTCATCGCAAGTGGCGGTGGAAATTACCAATGGAGCAATTTCGCACAAAGTGATAGAATAGAAGTACGTGAAGCAGGGATTTATGAAGTAACAGTTACGGATGAAAACGGCTGTGAAGGCACAGCAGAAGTAGAGGTAGTCATAAATCCATTACCAAGAATTGATAATCTAAGTAGTACTTGTGCGCCAAGTCTCACAACTTATACCGTAAGCTTCTTTACGGCAATAAGCAATAATGTAGACACTAACGCAGGCGAGCTAGTAGCCTTAGATGATTTTGGAAATTATGAAGTTAGCGGCATCCCAATCGGAACGACATTGACGATAAGCGTGGTAGATAATGAAACAGGCTGTTTCACCAACCGAGAAGTACCTTCACCCGATTGCACTTGCCCAGAAATTGCCGCGCCCGAAGGCTCGGATGTAAGCGTGTGTGCAAATGCCGAGAGTCTGCCTTTAAGCGTAACAGTTTCGGATGGATTAAGTGTAAATTGGACAGATGCGGGCGGTAATGTCATCGCAGAAAATACCACTTCGATTACGCCGACTCAAACAGGCAGCTATTTCGCGCAAGCCATAAATCCTGAAAACGGCTGCACAAGCGATGCAATCGAATTACGCTATGAAATTCTTCCTTTACCAAACATCCAAATCACAGGCAATTTAGAAGTCTGTGCAGGCGAAACGACGACTCTGACCGCAAGTGGTGGTTTAGAATATGTTTGGAGTACCCAAGCAACAAGCGTGAGCATCACCGTTGGCGCAGGAACATACACCCTAACTGGCACAGACGAAAACGGCTGCTTAAATAGTGCAACGATTACAGTTACAGAGTTTCCTATTACGGAAGTAAGCATTACAGGCAATACCCAAATCTGCGAAGGCGAAAGTATGATACTCATCGCAAGCGGCGGCGTAAACTACCAATGGAGCAATTTCGCGCAAAGTGATAGAATAGAAGTACGCGAAGCAGGGATTTATGAAGTGACCGTTACGGATGAAAATGGCTGTGAAGGGATGGAAGAAGTGGAAGTAATCGTAAACCCATTACCAAGAATTGATAATCTAAGCAGCACCTGCGCGCCAAACCTCACGACTTATACTGTTAGCTTTTTCACAGCGATAAGGAATAATGTAGACATTAACGCAGGCGAATTGGTTGCTTTAGATGATTTTGGAAATTATGAAGTGCGCGGCATCCCAATCGGCACAACATTGACGATAAGCGTAGTAGATAATGAAACAGGCTGTTTCACAAGTCGAGAAGTACCTTCACCTGATTGTACTTGCCCAGAAATTGCTGC
>JAHDCQ010000432.1 GCA_020629845.1 Saprospiraceae bacterium
AAAAATTACAAACACATATGAAAAATCTACTCACGCTACTAGCTTTGCTAAGTTGTTACACCTGGCTCTTGGCACAAGAAACAGATAAAAAGCCCAAACCAATCCCCGATGCGGAAGTATTCACAAGCGAACAAACTGTCACGATAGATGGCAAAGTCATTAATCTCACTACCAATGCTGGCACCATGCAGTTACGTGATGAGAATAACAAAGCTATTGCCAATTTTGGCTTTACGAGTTATACTAAAAAAGGCGTGAGCGATGTACGCGAACGTCCAATTGTGTTTGCCTTCAATGGTGGGCCAGGTTCGTCTTCTTTTTGGTTGCATATGGGCATACTTGGGCCAAAACGTATCGTGGTGAATGACCCCGAAAATACGCCTGCTGCTCCTTACAATTTGGTGAATAATGAATATTCTATATTAGAAGTTGCAGATTTGGTGATGCTTGACCCTGTAGGAACGGGCTTAAGTGTGCCTGTAGGCGAAGCTGAATTCAAGGATTTTTGGAGTGTAGATGGCGATATTCGTAGTATTAGCTTATTCATCACGCAGTACTTGATAAAGCATGGACGCTTAAATTCGCCCAAATATTTACTAGGCGAGAGCTATGGGACATTTCGGAATGCAGGCATTATGAAGCGTCTACTGAATCAAGGTATCGCCATGAATGGTGTAATTATGGTATCGGCAGTCTTTGATTTGCGAACGCTGGTATTTCCACCGCAAGAAGATATTTCCTATATCGTACATTTTCCGACCTATGCGGCTACTGCTTGGTACCATGACCAAATTGAGAATAAAAACCCAGATTTAGATGCGTTCTTGGATGAAATTCGCGCATTCACAGCACAAGAATATGTACCAGCCTTATTCAAAGGCGACCAAATCACCACTACGGATAAAGAAGCCCTTGTTAAAAAACTTGCTGCTTACACAGGCACTTCGGCAGACTATTGGGTACGTGCTAATTTGCGCGTATCGGCAAGCGAATTTTTCGTGGAATTATTACGCGATGAGGGCGAAATAGTAGGGCGACTAGACTCGCGTTTTACTGGTATCAATCCCGATTTAAATGCTCAAGATGGTGACTACGACCCACAAAGTTTAGCTATTTCTCCTGCTTATATTACCAGCTTTCTGGATTATTTTCATGGAGATTTAGGCGTACGTGATGATTTACTCTATTCCATCACAGCAGGGCGCAGAAAGGGCTTTAAATGGGATTGGAAGCACGAGGGGAATTATCGCTGGGGAACGCAAGCAGCTATCAGTACCAGTATAGATATGGCAGAAGCGATGACCAAAGACCCTAATATGAAAGTCCTGATTCTGAACGGTATTTATGACTTAGCAACGGTATTTTATGGCGTAGAGCATACCATTAATCATATGGGCTTGACGAAGGAAGTGAAAGACAATATCATTATGAAATACTACGAGGCTGGACATATGATGTATACGCATCCGCCCTCCATGAAGCAGTTTGATGCAGATGTGGATGAGTTTATACGGATGACTTCTCGGAAGTGATTTTGAACCATATAAGGCATATAAGAAAACTTATGTGACCTTATATGCCTTATATGGTTGATTTAAAACTTTGGACACAAAATGGTCTCACTCTGATAATCACCGAGGTAAGCCACCGAAAGTTCAAATACCGTTTGTCCTGAAGGACTCGTCTGAATTTCAGATAAAGCAAGATCATAGCTCAAGCCAAAAAGGAAATTATCAATCTCGAAGCCTACGATAGCAATCGCTGTAGCTAAATCAAAGCCGTCATTCGTATTCGTTACAGGACGCACCCAGCCACCGAGGTGTAAGGCAGATGCTCCATATTCGCCTAGTGCTAGGCGGATATTAGATCCTGCATTAATCTCCAAATGTGGGCCTTGTGCATGTGCTGCTACTCTAGGTGTAAGGCGAACTTTAGAAGTAATTGGAATTTGGACATTGATATGCCCTGTTAGTTTTTGGTAGAGTGGGCTAGTACTGATTTGCTCATCGAGCTCTTCGTCATAATAATAGCCTATCTGTGGGCTATTGAAGTGATGAATTGCTGCGCCCATAAATACGGATGTTTTACGTCTGGGAGTATAAGTATAGCTTACACCTACAGAGAAATCAGAAAAAGAAAAATTATTAGCTGGCAATTCCTCTAATGTAGCATTCGTGTAGCCCGATGAGCCATTGAATTGGTCGCCAAAAAAGAGATTTTGATAGTTGATATTTCGCTGCCCAAAAGCGATGCGTAAACCTGCGGAAAAGAACTGATTGTTTTTTTCGTTCAGGGACTTATGAAATGCACCAAACATGCCCATTTGGGTGGTGCTAAATCCTATATCTGCCACACGGTCGGTTTGGAAATGAATACCCGCGCCGAAGGCATCACTAAAGGTGTTACTATAGCCCAAAGGGAAACGCAAATCCAAAGCAGAAGAAAAACTGCTCATGGGCGAATCCAAAGCTCTGCGCCACTGGTCGCGGTATTGGAAGGCGAAGCGATATTTGCCACTCAATGCTCCCGTAAGTGCAGGGTTTAGTGTCATTGGTGTGGCATAATATTGCGTAAAATGCAAATCTTGGGCAAAGCCATAAATTCCAAAAACTAGAAATAGCGCAAGCGCGATGGTATATTTTTTCATCAAAAGAATGATTGTTTGACAACATAAAAGTTTAAATCCGTGATGCTAGGTCTTTTAAGTTGCGAAAAAAGCTGATTTTCAGGAATATTTACCAAAAAAACGAACGGTCTTTTTGAATTATTATTATTTTTGGAAGGCAACAGCAGAGGAAACTACTTTCTTTGACTAATTAGTCAAAGAATTAACTTTTGGGAATGAAATATGGCATTTGTCCAATAAGCGTTGTTCCAGTTCGGTCTTCGGCAGTAGTGACTAGTGAAATTTATACGCAGTTGCTATTCGGAGAATTAGTAGAAATACTGGAAAAAAAAGGAAAACATTGGCTCAAGATACGCTGCCAATGGGATAATGCTATTGGTTGGATTGAAGCTAATCAAATTAACTCGATTACCCCCAGCGAATTTCAAATTTACCAAAATAATTTTGCCTATAGCCTCGAACTCATGCAGCCCATTATGGCAGATGATTACCTCATGCCTATTACTATTGGTGCCCGCCTTCCCAACTTTGATGGTTTACAGCTCAAAATTGGAGAAAAAAACTATCGCTTTAGTGGACAAGCTGTATATCCAAATGATATTCGACCTACAGCGACTATGATTCAAAAGTTGGCGCAAAAATATCTTTACGCGCCTTATCTGCATGGTGGACGTTCACCCTTTGGTGTGGATAGTACAGGATTTGTACAAGTAGTCTATCAAATGGCAGGTATTCGACTTGCTAGAGAGGCTGCACAACAGGTAATGCAAGGCGAAGCCATTGATTTTGTAGACCAAGCCCAAAGCGGCGATTTAGCCTTTTTTGAAAACCGTGCAGGACGTGTGACACATGTTGGTATTATTTTACCTGAAAATCAAATTATCCACGCGTACGGACGCGTACGTATAGACCGACTTGACCACTATGGTATTTTTGATGAAAGCCCCGGTAAATACACCCATAAACTACGCGTTATTCGTCGTGTTTTAGAGCAATCTCCAACTACTGAAACTCCTCCTATCGTAGAAGAAAATGTGCAACACAAGCAAGCAGAGTTGTTCAAATAACCACTTGTCTTACTTTTACAGTTGTTTTCTAGTTTAAAAAATTAATAATCAATGTTTTATTATTTATTGATGATTCCAAAAATCTAATTAAAGGGTGTATTACTTTGCACTTTTGTCTACTCATTTTACGGTGCTGTTCATAGTTTTGTA
>JAHDCQ010000433.1 GCA_020629845.1 Saprospiraceae bacterium
TTAGGAAATTTTGAAAAAATATTCCTTCTTACCCCAACCCTTTTCCTCTTCCTATCCGTCTAGCTTAGTGTTGATTCAAAATTGACATTCAAAATAAGAAATCACAGAATTATGAAAAATTTATTTTCTCTTCTTGTACTGCTTTGTATAGGCTTATCCATGCAAAGCTGCATCAAAGACGATTGCGACGCTACACGCAACTACGTGTACTATGAGCCTATCTATAAAAAAGCCGAGGAATTCCGTATTCCTATCACCACGGAAACGGCTCGCCAACTCGAAAACCCTGGGAAAATCTACTACTACAAAAACTATATTTTCATTAATGAAATCAATGAAGGCGTTCATATCGTAGATAATACGAATCCTGAACAGCCCGATATTATTTCCTTTATCAATATTCCTGGCAATGTAGATATGGCAATTCGCGATGAAGTGCTATACGCGGATAACTATGTGGATTTACTTGCCTTAGATATTACGGATGTTTTGAATCCAAAACTCCTGCAACGGCATGAAGAGGCACTTTTGCGCTACTATTGGGACAATTCGCAGGGCTATTTTGTAGGCTATTCCGAAACCAATATCATTGAAACGATTGATTGCACGAACCCGAATTTCGGACGACCATTCTTCAATAGAGGCGGAGGCATACTAGTAGATATAGCAACTGCTGAAGATGCAAGTTTTGATACAACAAGTGGTGATAGCAGCAAAAGTGGTACAGGCGGTTCTTTAGCCCGTTTCACCATCTATCAGCATTATTTATATACCATAGGTGAATTTGAAATGGATGTCTATGATATTTCTATCCGCGATGAGTTGGATGCGATAAATACGATACAGGTAGGCTGGGGTATTGAGACGCTTTATCCCTATAAGGACAAGCTTTTTATAGGTGCAAATGATGGCTTATATATCTTTGATAATCAAGAGCCAACTAGACCTGAATTATTGGCGAAATTCCAACATGCCCGCGCTTGTGACCCTGTGGTAGTAGAAGATGATATTGCTTACGTCACCTTGCGCGATGGCAATGCCTGTCAAGGCTTCAATAATCAATTGGATATAGTAGATGTAAGTGATTTTAAAAACCCCTCGCTCATCGAATCGCACCCAATGGAGCATCCGCATGGACTTTCAGTGCGCGATAAAGTGGTCTATCTATGCGAAGGCGAATATGGCTTAAAAGTCTTGGACTTAGATAACCCGAAGCGGGCAAAGAAACTTAGTGATTATAGCATCGCTACTTACGATAATATCGTCATTCCAGGCACAGATATTATGCTTGTAATAGGTAAAGATGGCTTGTATCAGTACGATATTAGCGATAATAAAAACTTGAAGCAGTTGAGTTTCATTCCAGTTGGAAAGTAACGCTAAAATCAATCCAGTATGCGAAATTTATTCATCCTTATAAGTCTGCTATGCGCCCAAACACTCTGGGCGCAGCAGCAGTTTGATGTCATCACACTCAAAGACAATACGGTGCTGCAAGGCGAAATTTTGAAATACCTGAATGACGGCAAGGTGATAAAACTAAAGCTTCAAGACGGGAAAAAGATATTCCTACGCGAAGCAGAGGTTGCCAGCATCGAAAAAATGGAGCTAAATAATCAGATATTCTATAAATCACGCTCTTTATTTGAAACTAATCAAAGACGCATTTATGCAACTACTAAGGTCGGTATTTTAGGAGGCACGGCTACTTGGGGGCGTGGCACATCGCTTGGTTTATCAGCTTCGGCTTCTGTGGGCTATCAACTGCATCAGTTTTTAGCTTTAGGTGTAGGCGGTGGTGTGGATACCTATAATCCTAGCTATAATGATGCTGTTTTTCCTATTTTTGGAGAAATACGTGGCTTCATTGTGGATGCACCTACTTTGGATGTGTATTATAACATCAATGCAGGTTATGGATTTATTCCACGTTTGCAAAATAATGGTCGTGCAGAAGGCGGTTGGTTAGCCCATCCATCAGTAGGTATTCGTTTTGGAAAGTCACCCAATATAGGCTACACTATAGATGTAGGAGTGCGTTTGCAAGAAGCATCCTATAGCACGAATGACTGGAATGGAACAATTAACGAAAACGTACGCTATCAGCGATATGCGTTGCGTTTTGGAATGCTTTTTTAGGATGTATTAGGTACAAGGTATCAGGTATTAAGTAAATTGTCATGTACTTAATACCTGATACTTAATGCTTAATACCAAAAAATATGAACAGAAAACAAACATATTCAGAACAAGAATTGGTGGCGGGGTGCATTCGCAACGAGCGACGTTTTCAGGAGACTTTGTACCGAAAGTACTTCCCGAAAATGATGGCTATGTGCCTACGCTATACCAATGACCGTGATATTGCGATGCAAATCGTGAATAACGGTTTTTTGCGTGTGTTTAAGAAAATTGAACAGTTTTCCTTCAAGGGCAGCTTGGAAGGTTGGATTCGGCGTTTGGTATACCATAGTGTGTCGGATTATTTTAAGCAGCATTCCAAGTATGTCCGTTTTTTGATACTCGAAGAGCGCGACGATAAAGTAAAACAAAGCGCGCTCGACGACTTGTATTTTCAAGATATATTGCGGCTAGTAGATATGTTACCTGCTGCTACCAAAGAGGTCTTTCGCCTATTCGCTATCGAAGGCTATACCCACGCGGAAATAGCCAAACAACAAGGCATTAGTGTAGGGACATCCAAGTGGCATTTATCAGCAGCGCGCAAACGACTCAAGGAACTATTGGAGCAGAATAATGATAGATTTTTAAAAGTAGTGAGCTAAGAACAAACGACAATGGAACAAGACAACTACCATATAGATGAACAATTTATGAATCAGGCTTGGGGCGAAATGGAAACTCTGCTAGATAAGGAAATGCCTGTGCAAAAGCGGAAGCGTCGCTTCGCGCTATGGTGGTTTTGGGGAGTTAGTGCAGCTTCTTTGGTCTTGTTACTGTTTTTTTCTTTTCCTCATTTGAAAAAATCTTTCAATAAAAATATTGCTACACAAGAAAAAGTAGCAACTACTACTTCATCTGCCGAGAGACAAGAAACTACACCCGTTGTTCCTTCGGATATGGTAGATATTAGTGCCTCTGAAAATCAAAAAACACCAAAGTCTGCATTGCCGCCTAAACCGCACGAAACCGCACTATCTTCTACGGAGTCTACAACTAAAGTAATCACTCCAATTGCTAAATTAACAATTGATAAACCTTCTAAACTTGATATAAAACCCACAGCATCCATACCCACATCTGCTGAAATAAAAATATCGGATACCGCTATTCAAAGTACGAATACTGTATCTGAATCATCTGTTTTGAATAAGCAATCACCCGTTGCAGTAGCCTTTCTACCAAAGGAGAGGCTACTTCCTTTAGCTTATCAAGCACCTGTTGAAATACTAAATTTGGAATCCCAAAATCACAGATCTATTAAAATCTCTACTTTTTGGCGACATAGTGCATTGCTTGCTTGGCAGCAATATTTTGACGCTAAATATGATGTTCAATTTGCCTATCAAGCGCATTGGCAGCGCAATCGTTGGCAATTATCGAGCGGTTTAGGTATTTCCTTTGCGAATGAGTGGTCGCTGGGAGAGAAAGATGCCGTATTTGCGGATATTGAAGAAGAAGATGTTCCTGAGATAGAAGTCTCTACTACTGTAGATATGGAGGAAGATACTTTTACAGGAGGGAATACCTCGCCAGAAATTATGGTAGATAGTATGAATAAAATGCTCTTTTTGCCGCTATCTGCGCGTTATCAGTTCGGGCGTTTCGCGCTTTTTACAGAGGGTAGAGTGTTGTATGATTTGC
>JAHDCQ010000434.1 GCA_020629845.1 Saprospiraceae bacterium
ACGCGCAGGATTTTGCCACGCAGTTTCGCGGACAAGCAGGGGAGGGGAGAGCCTACAATCGGGTCTTTATCAATGAATTGACGACTGCACCACAAACGCAATTTATCCCTGTACGCGCTGCTTTTGCCGATTTGAAAAGCCGCTTCGATAGCGAAATTAAGGAAAATCGCATTACACGCGAAGACGTGTTGATTGTGTTTATTTCCTCGCATGGAAAGAGTGAAAACGATGAATTTAAAATCCTAACTTCCGAATACGAACAGTTCCCAACTGCCGCTTTGATTGATTATAAGCGTGATGTGCTGGAACTCTTGAATCAGATAGATTGTAAGAAATTTGTCTTCATAGATGCCTGTCATAGTGGAGCAGCAGAAGGCGGTAAGGAGGCACTTAGCACCAATGCACGCCGTGCCTTAGAAATGATAAATGCGACCTACCCAGGCTTGAATGTTTTAACGTCTAGCCAACTCAATCAACTTTCTTACGAAGATGATGCTTGGCAAAATGGTGCATTTACCGAATCCATTTTGGATGCCTTCGCCAATCGTGATTGTATAGACGGTGTAGAGACGTATAGAGCAGATACGAATGCAGACGATGCCGTATCTTTTGGAGAATTATTCGATTTCCTAAAACGACGCGTACCAAGCCTCGTATTGGATAAAAAGAACAAAGCCCAAATGCCTAGCAAAACCGAAACGGAGCTAGGCGATGATATTCCGATTTTTATCAGGTATTAGTATTTTGAACCATATAAGGCATATAAGGACACATAAGAAGAAAAACTTATATGCTTACTAGAGTAGATATTTTGAAGCAAATTGATTTTCGACCTTATTTCTTTTAGTGGAAAAAGTGATAAAAAAGCGTTAAAAATACTACATTGTTTGAGCTAAAACGGGCTTAGAAATAAGCTCTGACAGTAAATTAGCAGATGATATTTGCTTGCAAAACAATTCGTTAAGCGAGTTTGTAGGATTTAGCTTTTTTGTCGCTTTTGGAGCGTGAAAAAAGAAATACAGTCTTGACTTTTTTTGGTTCGTTTTTTGTGTCAAGACAAAAAATGAACACGTCTCTTTTGCAAAATGTCCACTAGTAAGACTTATATGCCTTATATGGTTCAATTCCAAAGACAAATGAAAAACAAAACCATGAGAACACATATTTTACTCTGCTGTTTTGCAGTGTTTTTGCAAGATGTTATTGCGCAAAATACTTGTTTCTTACGTCAAGAGGACGCAGGTAATATCGCTCGCCTTAGCCTATTAAGCACACAGGACGAACTTGCTGATTTTGATAATGATGGCGATTTAGACTACATCGTGGTCTATGGTGCTAATGATTTCTTTATGGATGTTTATACCAGTAAAGACAATGGTAGCAGTTTTAGCCTGACGAGTAGTTTTGATTTTTCTGGTTTTGCGACGGCCGCGGCTTTTGTGTTAGGCGATGTCAATAATGATGGCTTTGTGGACATCATAGATGCTGATTTGAATACCGATGAAAGCCCTGAAATACGCCTCCGAAGTAATCAACTAGGTGATGGTTTTAGCACCCAAACCATTTATACTAATTTCAATACTAATCAACGCATTTCCTGCGCCCCTCGCTTGGTGGACTACGACAATGATGGGGACTTAGATGTGAGCTTTGGCGTTTCGCCCGAAGACCCTAATGATGCATCCCTAATGCAAGTGATTCTGCTCGAAAACCAAGGCAATGGACAATTTGCAGAACGTGTACTTTTAGAACGAACCGATTCTTTTATACAGACTGTTATACAAATCGAATGGGCGGATATGAATAACGATGGTTCGTCCGATTTATTTATCAATTATGATGCACCAGATAATTTACGCTTCTTAGATTTACATACGAATGATGGGGAAGGTAATTTGACTTTTCAATCTTCGCCAATTGGTCAGAGTACTGCCTTAGTTATTCATACTGGTGATATGGATAATGATGGGGACTTAGATTTAGTGACCATAGATACTTCAAACGGACCAGCAGTTTATTTTAACGACAATCTTCGTTTTACACCGCAGATATTATTTACTGATAATCAATTAGCTCCATTTCGATTGACTTTAGGAGATTTGAATCATGATGGTTTTTTAGATATGCTTATAGGGCGATTAGGTTTTAATGACGGAATAGTGATTCAAACGGATTTTGTCATGAATAATGGTGGCACATCTTACTTCCGAATGGACACGCGAGAAGATGTCTACAATTTTTCTATAGGCGATATCAATCGAGACAATAAGCTAGATATTGTCTATAATTTCTTCCGTGACCAAGCGAATATAATACAATATTTCTTTGCCGATGCAGGTAATAACTTCTGTACAAATGAAATGCCAGAACCGCCTACTGACCTAATATCTTCTCCTGACAATAGAGATGTGATTTTGACTTGGGATATGGCACAGGACGCACAGCAAGCCAGCTCATCCTTAACCTATAATATATATATGTATCGGGTAGAAGATGGCGAAATCATCATTTCTCCTGATTCCGACTTGGATTCAGGCTTGCGACAAGTAGTTGAGGCTGGTCGGCAAGGACATCATCCAAAATGGCTTTATCGAAATCTACCAAGTGGAACATATCGCTGGCGCGTGCAAACAGTAGATCATCACTATCAAGGCAGTAAATGGAGTGAAGAAGATGAATTTACGATTAGCGTTTGCCCCGATTTTGTAGCCGATAGAATAATAGATGGCGGTTATAGCAGTGATACCAAATTTGGTGATTATAATAATGATGGTGCGCTCGATGCCTTTATCGTGCATACCACAGGCGGTGAATTTGGCACATTTTCGCAATTACATGTACTACAAAATAAGCAAGGCACATTTCCCCTAGCAGACCCCTGGGAGGAAGAAGTAATAAATGCAGAATTTATAGATTTAGGCGACCCTGACAATGATGGCGATTTGGATGTCTTGGTCATTAATGGATTCAGTTTGTCTATTTTAGAAAATCAGGATGGAAATTATACGCAAAAAGAGTTGGCTAATTCCATAGAGGGCTGGACAAATTCTAATGCTCAATTCATTGACTTTGACAATGATGGCGACTTGGATATTGCCTATTACTCACGTGTGTTTTTCTTTCAATTTTCAGGTGTTACTTTATTAGAAAATACAGGGGATTTAAATTTTGAGTCCCATAGTGCCTTCCAAATGAATGAAACCATCACGAGTCTCCGCGCTGCCGACTTTGATAATGATGGCGATACCGACCTTTTGGCTTCCAAATCCGACCCTGCTATCGCGGATTTGCCTTTGCAGTTAGATATTCATATCAATAATGGCGGCGATTTCAGCGAGATTGCGACCGTAGGCAGTTACGCCCAAGCAGGCGGCGATTATGACATTGGCGACTTCGATAACGATGGCGATTTGGATGTGGTAGCATCAGGCTTTTTCCAATTTGGAGCAGGAACATTTTTGTTTTTAAATAGCAATCTCAACTTTGGCAATGGCGACCCGATTACCCTGACTAATACAGGCTATAATCACATCCGATTAGCTGATTATAATAATGATGGTTTATTGGATATTGCCGCGAGTACTTACCTCTATGGCTTTGACCCTGCCAGTCCTTCTCTCACGGATTTGACCACACTCTATCGCAATATAGATGGTACAAGTGTAGCAGAGGAAAGCCTTGAGTTTACAGCAGATTTAGGTGATAATTTCGGTACGCTACCCGTCGGTGTAGACCCTGAATGGGTGGACATCAACAATGATGGTTACTTGGATATATTCCAAAATTTGTATGGAGAATTGGGAGAACGTGGCGTGTTTA
>JAHDCQ010000435.1 GCA_020629845.1 Saprospiraceae bacterium
TGCCACTCATTACAAGTGTAAAAGATGCACCGTCTGATGTTTGCGAAGAGTTACCTGCTGTCACCGTACCGCCTTGACGGAATACCGCACGCAAGCGACCCAATGCTTCCATGTTCGTGCCACGACGCACACCTTCGTCCATTGCTACAGTATGTGTAGTTGCTACACGCTTACCGTTTTTCACGCTCACTTCCTCTACTTCTACTGGTACGATTTCATCATTGAATTTCCCTGCATCAATAGCTGCTGCTGCTTTTTCGTGCGATTTTACCGAAAATTGGTCTGCTGCTTCGCGTGTAATACCATACTTCGTAGCTACTGATTCGGCAGTAATACCCATACTCACTACATAGTCAGGTGTCTCTTTGGCTACAGCATAGCTAGGCGCGAGCTTATAGCCCGTCATCGGTATCACGCTCATGCTTTCTGTACCACCAGCAATGTAGATTTCCCCCATTCCTGCTTTAACTTTCGCTACGGCAATAGAAATGGTCTCTAAGCCCGACGCACAGTAACGATTCACGGTCATGCCTGGTACTGGTTTACCCAATGCCCGTAAGGAAATCTGACGACCAATCTGTAAGCCTTGCTCGCCTTCTGGATTGGCACAACCTACGATGACATCATCCACTAAATGTGGGTCTAATTCTGGCGTTTGCGCCAATAAATGTTTAATCACATCTACCGCTAAATCATCCGAACGGTAGTTTTTGAATCCGCCTTTTTTTGCTCGACCAACAGCGGATCTATATGCTTTTACGATGTATGCATCCATTTTTTTGATTGTATTAGGTATTAGGTATTAGGTATTAAGTATTTTGCCTTTGGCAATTTTTTGGTACTGCATCAACAGTCCCTAAGTACCAAGCTGAAATTTATATAAGATAATTTTAGCTTGGTACTTAATACTTAATACCTAATGCTTAATACATCACTTGAAAAGTGACTTTTGCAATTTGAAAATCATATTCCCGATTGCGTCTAATTGCTTGGAAATTTTGATTTGTTCTTGCTCTGTCAAATAACCTAAGCGTTTGGCAATGATAATTTGCGTTTGTAATTCACAATTTGAACCACTTGCAATTCCTAAGAAATTATTAAACTCTTTTTTAGAATTCCTTCCTGCACCTTCTGCAATATTGGAAGTAATAGAAACTGCTGCTCTTCGCATTTGATTTGTCAGCCCAAATAATTCCTCTTTTGGAAACTTCTTGGTGATTTCATAAATCATTACTGTCAAATCTATAGCGTCTTGCCAAACCCATAATTCTTTGAATTTATGCATGATAAGTTGGTATTAAGTATTAGGTACAAAGTATTAGGTTTACATCATAAATTTACAAAAAGTAGCGTACAAGCTACATATACCTAATACTTAATACCTGATACCTAATACCAATCACTAATTCCTAAGCGGCCTATTCGTCTGCAACATATGCTGGATTCTATCCATTGTCTTTTGCTCACCTGCTAAACTAACGAAGGCTTCGCGTTCTATATCTAGTAAGTATTGTTCGCTTACTTTTTGTATACCCGTAAGGTCGCCACCGCAGAGTACGTAGGCTACTTTCTTCGCAATCTTGATGTCATGCTCGCTGGCGTAGCGTCCGAGGAGTAGCTCATTGGCTGCTGCATAAAGCGATGCAAGACCACCGCGCCCCAATACTTTGATGTCGTTGCGGGCAGCAGGCTGTGTATAGCCATCTGAAAGCTCTAGTACTTTTGCTTTTGCTTCGCCGATATTGCGTAGTGTGTTTGGTACAACGCTATCTTTTTCATTGAAGTAGCCCAATTTGAAGGCTTCGTGTGCAGAAGTTGCTACGGCTGCTGTTGCAATCGTGCGGAATTTTTCAATCAGCGTTGGCATCATTACATCACCCTGAAAGAAGGAATCTGATGCACGGAGCGCAAATTCTTTCGTTCCACCACCACCTGGTAGAAGTCCGATACCTGCTTCTACGAGTCCCACATAGGATTCTGGAGAAGCAATCACAGCGTCGCAATGCATAGAAGTTTCACAACCACCACCGAATACATAACCCTGTGTAGCTGCCACGACAGGAATACCAGAGTAGCGGCAACGCATCATGGTTTGTTGGAAGAAATTGACTGCAAAATCTAAGTCTTCCCACTCTTTTTGGAAGGCTAATTGTGCAATGGCAAACAGATTCGCACCTACCGAGAAGTTGGTCGCATTATTACCAATCACCAAACCTTTCCAATCACCTTCTTCTGCAATGGTAATGGCTTCATCAATGCCGCGTAGTACGCCTTCACCGAGAGAATTCGATTTGCTTTGGAACTCTAAGCAAAGTACACCATCACCAATATCGTGCAGCGTTACTTCTGTATTCTTAAATACAGGAGCTTTGTCGCGTTGATTGTCCAAGATAATGAAGTCTTGGCTGCTTGGTACTACTTTGTAGCTCTTCGATGGGATATGATAATATTTGTGCTGACCAGCTTCGCGCTTGTAGAAACTCGTATGTCCAGCCGCCAACATTTCTTTTACCCAGCCTGCTACGCTTTCGCCATGCGCTTCGGCAGCTTTTACGCCTGCTTCTATGCCCATAATGTCCCAATACTCGAATGGGCCAAATCCCCAAGCATAGCCTGTACGCATCGCGTCATCAATGCTATACAAGTCATCCGTGATTTCTGGAATACGATTCGCAGAGTACGCAAATAGTGCTGCGAAATATTCGCGTAGAAAATCGCCGTCTTTGCCTTCTGCATCCATCATTGCTTTTACGCGGTGCGGTGTAGAATCAATGCTTTTTGCAGATTTTACACTCGCAAACTTAGGACGCACACTCGGGCGATACTCTAGCGTATTCAAATCCAAAGCCAAAGTGATACGACGACCTTTTTCGTCCTTATCTTTGGTACGCTTATAGAAGCCTTGTCCTGATTTTCGTCCGTAGAATTTATTTTCTAGGAGGAAATCCATGTATTTAGGATTTGGCTTATCTTTTAGGGTAGAAATATACTCGTCATGTGCCGCCGCGCCTTTCACGAAGCTCACTACTTTGTCGTTCGTGTCTAGCCCCACCAAGTCATTCAATTTGAATGTACCTGTTTTAGGTCGTGCGATAGCAGAACCTGTCAAAGCATCTACTTCCTCTATTGTAAATCCGTACTTTTCTGTTAATTCGAGCGTCTTTACACCAGAAGCTACCCCGATGCGATTAGCGATGAAGGCTGGCGTATCTTTGCACAATACCGTTTGCTTACCGAGGTACTTATCGCCATAGTGCATCAAGAAGTCGGTCACTTCTTGTGCGGTATCAGGCGTAGGAATCACCTCAAACAGGCGCATATAACGCACAGGATTGAAGAAGTGCGTTCCGCAGAAGTTTTTCTTGAAATCCTCGCTTCTGCCTTCCGACATCAAATTGATTGGAATACTAGAAGTATTAGAAGTCACCAATGCCCCCTTCTTGCGATGCTCATCTACTTGTGCGAACACCTTCTTTTTGATGTCCAAGTTCTCTACGACCACCTCGATCACCCAATCACAATCCTTAATCTTCGCGATGTCATCCGTGAAATTACCCGTAGTGATACGTCCTGCAAATTTGTTATTGTAAAAAGGTGCAGGCTTCGTTTTGAGTGCTTTCTTTAGTGCGCCATTTGCGATGCTATTGCGTGCTGCTGGGTTGTTCTGCTTGTCTTCTGCTAAGTCGCGTGGTACAATATCGAGCATCAACACTTCTAAGCCAATGTTGGCAAAGTGTGCCGCAATGCCCGAACCCATCACGCCTGAACCTAAGACCGCAGCTTTTTTTATTCTTCTCATTTTTAGATGTGAGATTTTTA
>JAHDCQ010000436.1 GCA_020629845.1 Saprospiraceae bacterium
ACCCCATTTCGGGCTAATTCATTCCACTTTCTTTCGTTTTCTTTACTCATATTTCCCTTTTTTTACTTATCGAGAACAGCCTTATGTATATGGTGTTGTGAGCTTTTAGTAGCTAGGTTAGGAAAGGCGATAGCAAAAGATATTTGAAAGCTAGTTATGAATTGATGCACTGAGGTAGGGGGTAGTGTTTTCTTGCTCTAAAAAAAAATAAAGCTACCTTCAAGAAGATAACTTTATTTTTTTTCGCATTTTTTAGAATACTAAACTTTTGTCCAAAGTCCAGTTAGAACACATTTAGTTCGTTACTGCTACTGCTGTACCATTTTTGGAAGCAAGGTTCTTTGCCAATGCATGCTCCACTTCCTTGATAGGATTTTTAAGAGATACCGATTCTACCTCTATCAATGTCAAATCAATATCGCGATACTCCGCATTCGTCTTAAATTCCTCGATTATTTCCAATACATCATGGTCAATATTGATAGTCTTAGATGCGTCAATAACAACTTTCGAACCGTCAGGAATTTGGGTTAAAGTGCGCTGAATACTCGCTTTGTTAATGAAAGTTACATCCTCGGCAAGCTCTAAGTGAATGCTTCCATCTTCTGCATGTTTATCCGACTGGAATAGGAATGGCTTTTTGTAATTGTTGTACAGCACATAGAAAATAGCAACTGCCAAACCAATACCGATACCCGTTAATAAGTCGGTAAAAACAATACCTAAAATTGTCACCATAAATGGTACAAAGTGACTTTGTCCTAAATTATACATCTGCTTGAAAAGGACAGGCTTCGCTAATTTATAACCTACTAGGAAAAGTATAGCTGCCAAACTTGCCAATGGAATCAAGTTCAAAATCGCTGGGATAGCCATAGCACAAGCAAGTAAAATAAATCCATGCAGAATCGCCGACATCTTCGTGCGTCCACCCGATTGGATGTTGGTCGAACTACGTACAATTACCTGTGTAATCGGCAAACCACCAATCAAACCAGACAAGATATTACCCACGCCTTGTGCTTTCAATTCCTGATTGGCAGGTGTCACACGCTTGAACGGGTCAAGCTTATCAGTTGCTTCCAAGCAAAGCAGCGTTTCCAAACTTGCTACTACCGCAATAGTAATACCCGTAATCCAAACTGCAGGATTCGAAATTTGCGTGAAATCAGGGAAGGTGAATTGACCAAAGAAACCGCTGATACTGTCAGGTACAGGAATTGCTACTACTTGCTCCATTTTTAGTGCAAGCGAAGGAATATTTTGGAATATTAAGTTCAAAATAATACCAAGCGCAACTACTACAAGTGGACCTTGTACGATTTGGAACAAACGAATCTTCTTCATGAATGACTGTTCCCAAAGTATCAAAATCAGCATTGAAATTGCTGTAATCACTACTGCACCAGGGCTTATCGCCTCGAACATATAGTAGAGTTCGGATAGTGTATTATGCCCATCAGGTTGCGTGAATGTAAGACTACCTTCGTAATCTTTATCATAACCAAAAGCATGAGGGATTTGCTTCAGAATGATAATGATACCGATACCCGATAACATTCCTTTGATAACCGAAGATGGAAAATAATAGCCAATAATACCTGCGCGTGCAAAGCCAAGCAACAATTGGAAAACACCACCTAACACGACTGCCAGCAGGAAGATTTCAAACGCGCCAAGTTCCTGAATAGCCGTGAGTACAATAACCGCCAAACCAGCCGCAGGTCCACTAACACCCAATTGAGAACCACTCAATGCACCCACTACAATACCACCTATGATACCCGCGATGATACCTGAAAATAAGGGCGCACCCGATGCCAATGCAATACCCAAACAAAGCGGAACTGCCACCAAAAACACAATGAGTGATGCTGGCATATCGTACTTCAAATTGCTGAAAATACCTTCATTTTTAACTGGACTCATTTCTTCTTACAGGTTTTGGAAGCAGCTAGTTGTTAATGATGCTTGCTTCAAATTGAACAATAGGATATTAAAATTATCGAAAGAAAACTCAAAAAAAATAACTTATTAATCGAACAAATATAATAAACTTTCCTTATTAATAGTAATACTATTATAAAAAGTGCATTTCTATAACAGACTAAGGTGGAACTTGTTCATATAATTTTCTACTTTTGCGCAGGAAAGACATTCTACGACAGATCAAAGTGCTCTACTTATCTTTCAATGCGTAGTTAATAAGCTCATAATATATAATGGCGATAGGAATAAAAATAACACTAAATAAGGGCCTATATCAGCGCGACCCACAGGAGACAAACCTAGGCAAAAACATTATCAAGCATAGCATTTTGCTGATTGATGAAATTGGTTTTGAAGCATTCAATTTCAAGAAGCTGGCAAATCGTATGAATTCTACCGAAGCTTCTGTCTATCGCTATTTTGTGAATAAGCACATGCTGCTCTTGTATTTGGTGTCGTGGTATTGGGAATGGGTGAGCTACCTCATTGATTTCAATACCATGAATATTGAAGACCCCAAACGTCGGCTGAAAATAATCATTGATACCTTTGTATATGCCTCTAAAGAAAACCCTGCTATTGATTATGTGAATGAAAGCGTGTTACACCGCATCATCATAGCAGAAGGAACTAAAGCCTATCATACCAAAGCCGTAGACAAAGAAAATACCGAAGGCTTCTTTTATAACTATAATCAACTCTCCGAAAAAGTAGCAGATGTCATCACTGAACTAAAGCCTGACTTTCCGTATCCGCATACGCTGGCTAGTAATCTCTTCGAAATGGCAAATAATCATATCTATTTCGCACAGCATCTGCCGCGCCTTACTGATGTGCATGTAGAGGGCGAAAACTTTGATGAAGTAGAAGTGATGTTGGAGTACTTTGCCTTTACTTTATTGGGGTGTAATGAAGTGGTCGCCGTATAGGAATATTTAGAATGGGTAAATGGGGCTCACCTAAAAATGACATCTAAATCCAACTCAAAATCCATTACCGTACATTTTAAAGTCATGCCTTTAGTAAAGGCATCAACTTCAAGATAGGCATTTCCATCTGCTTGGCTGTGTTGAGTGATTTGTTGGGCATTGACATCTAAAATCCAAACCTCTGCAATTCCTGCGGCAGCATAGAGAGGGAGCTTTACATCAAAATCATAACCAACAGAAGTATCTGCTACTTCTACTAGGAAATATACATCTTTGGGAGTAGGGTGACCATCTGCATAAAAATCATCACTTCGCTTAAGTATCGCAATATCTGGTTCAGGCTCTGAAAACCTGCTAAGTCGAATTGGGTTTTGAACACTTGTAATAACTTGTTTACCCAATTCCTCTTTGATGAAATTTGCTATGATATTGACATACCTTGCATGTTTGCTTCCTATTGGTGACATACGTATAATTTCTCCATGAATTAATTCTACTCGATCGCGTTCGCTAAGCAAACCCGTTTCGAGCATTTTGTAGTAGTCTGCTACGCTGAATAATTTGCGTTTTAGTTTCGTTCTTGCCGTTGCTGTCATCGAGAATTAGAATTTTTTCATAAATTTACATTCAAAAGCCCTAAAAAACAAGCTGCACTTTGGTTCATTATTCAATTCACTCAAATAATTGCTCCTCAAATCAAAAAATCCACTTGTCTTTTCCATTAAAAAAGCATACTTTTGCACTCGCTTTACGGAGAACGTCTATTTTAGACCTCTTTTCCGTGTATTATATATAGCATTTAAGTAGAAATTATGCCTACTATAAATCAGTTAGTAAGAAAGGGAAGAAAGAAGATTGTTCAGAA